>JACQOY010000238.1 GCA_016207765.1 Deltaproteobacteria bacterium
AACTTACACAGCCCATGCCGTACCCAGTTATTCCGGCAACATGGCCAACGAACTCAAGAAATCAAAAAAATATTATTTGTACGATCTGGGCATTCGAAATCACCTGTTGAAAGACTATCGCCGGTTCAAAGAAAGGGAAGACCAGGGCGCCTTGTTGGAAAGTTTTGTCTTTTTGAATCTGCTGTGCCAGCAGAAACCAAACATGGAGATTCGTTTTTGGCGGACAAAAAAGGGGCAGGAAGTCGATTTTATCGTCGTCAAGAATCGCGTCCCTCTTCCGGTTGAGGTCAAGTCAAGTTTGACCGACACGACAGTTCCGCCCGGGCTCGCCGCCTTTTTAAGAGCCTATCCAAAAGCCCCGTACGGGATCGTTTATAACCTCACCATCCAGAATGAAACGATCTGCGAGGGAAGAAAAGTATTGTTTAAAAAAGTGGAAGAAGCGACGTTTCTCGATTACATGCAAACACTTTTTTGAAATGGTCGGCCCAAGCCTGCATATCTGTTAAAGCCCGCGAGACAAACAACTCTTTCTTCTCTTTCTTTTTGATCTTTCCTTCCAGCGGCGCAAAAAGGCCGAAGTTCACATTCATCGGCTGAAAATTGTCCGGGTCGGCCTTCAGGATATGATGAACCAACGCCCCGAGGGCGGTTGTAGGAGGGGGAGGACTCTGCGCTTCTTCCTCACGAGACAGACTCGCGAGCAGACATCCGCAAAAAAGCCCCACCGCCGCCGATTCCACATACCCCTCGCACCCCGTAATCTGCCCCGCCAGATGGACGCCGGGGAACTGTTTCAATTCAAAGCTCCCATTCAACAGAACCGGCGAACAAAGATAGGTATTCCGGTGCATCGATCCAAAGCGGACAAATTCCGCCTCGGCCAAACCGGGAATCATCCGAAAGATGCGGCCCTGTTCCGGCCATTTCATCCGTGTCTGAAACCCGACCATGTTGTAGAGGGAGGCATGGAGATTGTCCTGCCTCAGCTGAACGACGGCATGCGGTTTCCCGGTGGATCGATGCGGATTGACGAGTCCAACCGGCTTCATCGGGCCAAAGGCCAGTGTCTGAGGCCCGCGACGGACCATCTCCTCGATCGGAAGACACCCCTCAAAAAATTTGGCCCGGTCAAAATCGTGGACCTCCGCCAGTTCGGCCCGCGCGATTGCCTCTACAAAATTTTCGTATTCCGCCCGCGTCATCGGGCAATTGATGTAGTCCCCTTCCGTCCGAGTCGCAGACTGATACCGCGAGGCCTTGAAGGCAATCCCCAGATCAATGCTCTCAGCCTCCACAATTGGCGCAATCGAGTCATAAAAATAGAGAAAGGCCTCGCCCGTTGTTTTTTTGATCCACTGGCCCAAAGAATCGGATGTCAGGGGACCCGATGCGATCAGTGCGCGGCGCGCCCTGATTTTTTGGCCGGAGTCCATCTGAACGACAACGCCGTTTTCATCCGATTGAAGATCGACCGTCTCGTTTTCAAACCACGAAATGAGGGGAAGTTCTTTCAAGCCGCGGGTGATTGCCCCGGAAAACCGGTCGCGGTCAACCGCCAGCGCCGAGCCTGCCGGCACGCGGGCTTCGCGGGCGGCGCGGATGACCAGCGAACCGAGCAACTCCATTTCGCGCTTGAGAAGCCCGACGGCGTTGTGCGGATCATCGCTACGAAGGGAATTGGAGCAAACCAGCTCGGCGGCAAGTCCTGTCTGATGCGCCGGAGTCATTTTTTTGGGGCGCATCTCCACCAGCGCAACCGCTATCCCCCTTTTGGCCAGCTGGTAGGCCGCCTCAGACCCGGCAAGACCGGCGCCGATCACACAGACGGGGAAAATCACAAACTCTTTCCCATCTCGGAAGCGGCCTTCTTGGCCTCATTAAAGGCCTTTTCATTCAATCCCTTCCCCTCGCGCACCTTGACAAATTCCGCATAGGCCTCTTCGGTTTTTCCCTCCGCCTTAAGGCACAGGCCGCGGTAGAGATGAATATTCACGGTCCGGTCGCGGTACTGGTCGACATTCAGTTCGACAGCCTTGTCGACATGGGGCTTGGCACCGGGATAATTCTGTTCCTTGATATAACCGGCGGCCAGAAAATAGTTGGCAAGAAAAAGATAATCCTGCACACAGCCACCGGAGCGGGTATTACAGAAGGTAAAAAAGTTCTGATACTGCTGACGCGAAGCCTCATATTGTTTGGCGCGGTAGGCGTATTCCCCTTTCAGACTGGGAAACTCCGGGTTGTTGGGATACAAAGCCTGCAACCGGTCAAAATAGGTCAGCGCCCTGGCGTAGTTTCCCTTTGTTTTACCGTAGGCGTGAGTGAGAACAAACAACGCATCGGCCTGCAACAGATTGGGGTTCGAAGCCGCTGTTTCGAGATATTGAAGCCCCTTCGCCTCGTCTCCCGACATGCCAAGGATACTGGCGATCAACTGGAGCCCCGATGGAATATTTGCCGTATAAAAATTAAAAATGCCGATAGCCAGATAGGCGTCATAGCGGTTGGGATCCATGGCAATGGCCTCTTCCATGTGTTTTTTGGCTTTTTTGAGAATCAGGCCCGAACGCGAGGTCTTTCCCAGATCCAGCCATTTCTTGGCCAGATACATATAGGTGTTTCCGAGATCGACCATCTTGTCGATATTTTTCTGGTCCTTGTTCCAGAGCTGAAAGGCCAGGTCATTGGCCGTCTTGTAATCCGCCAGAGTCTGGTCGTTGAGTTTGCCACGCAGGTTGTTGACGGTTTGCTTCCAGTCGCGGGCCGTGCCCCGAACCACATATCCCATGGGATCGCCGGGGTGAGAGGCGATGTAGGCATTCATGATGCCTTCCGCCTCGTCAAACGCGGTGTTGTAGGCCAAGTCGACCGCCCGCTTGAGTTCCGGGTCAACCGCCTGCGATTCGAGGGGACAAACCAGACAAACCAACGCGACAGCAAAACCGGCAAACAAAGAGAGTCCTTTTGTCTTCGCGATTTTCGCAAGCCGCTCGGAGGCAAATTGTCTCGCCGGTAGATGGGACTGGCGGGAACGAAAATTACTTCGCCAAAAGGACTCTCTTTGTTTGCCGGATGCGGTTACATTCATTTTATCTCCTTTAAGAATTGCCGCACCTGCGAGACAAGATAAATCGAACCACAGACCAGAATCGTCTCATCAGGCGGGATTGTTTTGGTGAAATTCTGCCATGACTCCCTGTCGATCGTCAAAATTTCCGGTCCTATTCCCCCGGGAAATGTTTCCGGTTTAAGCCCTCCAATGATCCGCGCGGCATCTTCGCGGGAGTAACTCCTTACCCCCCCGTCAAAGAGGGCCCAGCGAATACCCGCCGCACAGGGAGCCAACATCTCGAGCATGGCGGCTGCCGGACGGTCCTTGAGTGTTCCGAAAACAAGGTGGTATCTGTGCCCCGTTTTGGCCAGGTGGTTTTTCAGGACCTCGATCCCTCCCTTGTTGTGGGCGCAGTCGAGAAGAACCGACGGGCGTCCCGCCGCCATTTCAAGTCGGCCGGGCCAAACCACATCCCGAATTCCCTCTTCCACCGCCTCACGGAAAATACCGTACCCCTTGAGTTTCAGCGCCTCGCAAAGGGCCACGGAGAGCGCCGCATTTTTCTGCTGATGAATGCCGCTTAAGCCGCAGTGGAGATAGGGATAATCAAAAACTGAAAACGAGGAGACAGCGTCCACTCCCTTTGAATTTTGGCGAAAATAATCCGACAAGCGGTAAAGCGGAACCCGGTTGGCCGTACAGTACTGTTTGAGAAGCCCAAAGAGTTTGTCATCCTCAATGGCAGTCCAGGCGGGAATGCCCGGCTTGAATATTTGCATCTTTTCCTGAAGAATCGCCTCCGGCGTTTGCCCCAGCCAGGCCTCGTGATCAAGCGAAATATTGGTGATGGCCGCCGCCAAAGGGGTAACCACGTTGGTGGCATCCCACCGGCCTCCCATGCCGGTTTCCAAAACAGCGATATCCACCCGCGCCTCGGCAAAATATTGAAATGCCATCAGGATTGTCCATTCAAAGTAGGTAAGCGGAATATGACCGACGCGCTTCTTCAAGTGGCGGTGGATCGACACAACCGCATCGATGGGAATCCACTGACGATTGACCTGGATCCTCTCGCGGAAATCCTCAAGATGGGGCGAAATAGTCAAACCGGTTTTATAGCCCGATCGCCGAAGGATTTCAGCGGTCATGGCGCAGGTGGAACCTTTCCCATTGGTCCCCGCAATGTGGATGGCGGGAAAACGGTTCTGGGGATTTCCCAACAGACGAATGGCCGATTCCATCCGATCGAGCCCCTTTTGAATGCCCCTGCCGGCCAAACCATCCATTTCTTTGAGAGTTTGTTGATAGAATTCCGACATCATTAACATATTACCATCATTCAAACCGTACGGCTACAAGGGTGATATCATCAGTAACGGGAGAGCCCGATCGAAAGTTCTCCACGGCAGAGCTTAAGGCGGTAATCATGTCGGATGCCGAACCCGATTTCTTTTGTTCCGCAACCTGTTGAACTTTTTCGATTCCCAGCCTCTTTCCCTGAGGGTTCAGGGTTTCGGTGACCCCGTCGGTATAAAGGATCATCCAGTCATTCTTTTTGAAAACCATCGGGATACTCCGATAGATCTCCCCACGAAGGGCTCCCAAAACCGTTCCCGATTCATAGGGGGATTCGAGGGAGGCCTTTCCCTCCCGGATCAATACGGGAAAGCGGTGTCCGGCATTGGCGACATCCACTTGCTCACCGATACGCATGCGCGCCAAAATCATCGAAATAAACTGGTCGTTTCCCACCAGATCTTCAAAGAGGAGATCGTTCAAAAGAGTAACAATCCGCCCGGGGTCTTCCTCGTACCGCAGGAGGGCCCGCAGTTGGCTTCGAAAATTGGCCATCGTGAGGGCCGCCGCCACGTTGTGCCCCGACACATCGGCAATCGCCACATAAAGATCGTCGTCCCCTTTTTGAATGAAATCGTAGTAATCACCCCCCACCGATTGCGCCGTATCGAGCCGTCCGGCAATATCGAGGCCTCGCACCCGGGGCGGTTCGGAAGGGAGAAAGCTCCGCTGAATCTGGCGCGCTATCTCCAGTTCGCGCTGGATCACCTCTGCGTTCCGCGCCCGCTTCATGAGGGAAACCATGTGCAAATAAGCGGTTGCCTGGTTTGCGATGGTGGTCAACAGCTGTAAATCTTTTTTGGTAAACGGTTTTCCGTCAATCCGGTCGGTCACGTTGATCACCCCTATGGACTCAGCCCCCAGTCTTAAGGGAGAGAGAATCATCGGCGCCGAGATAAACGATCGGCTCTTATACTGTTTTTGCTGTTTCCAGCCGACCCGGTTTTTCCGGATATCCTCGATCAGACATGGCTTGGCGTGTTGAAACACATAACCGGCAATTCCCTCGCCGGGCGGTACCTGAACCTGTTCAACCAAATTCGGGGTCATCCCGCGGCTCGCCACAACCTTGAGCTTTCCGATTTTCTTGTCAAAGACAAGAATTGAGGCCCGCTCGACCCGAAAAAACCCGATCGCCTTGTCGAGAATGATGTCGTAGACCGACTGGATATCGGCGGTCTCAAGAATGGCATCACTGATTTCATAAACCAGATCGAGACCGCGCGAACTGCTGTCGGCGCCGATCAACCGGCGCTTGAGAATCAGGGTATTTTTTTTCTTCCCCCGCCGGTACTCGACCGAGTCGGCCAACTGGCGCATCATGAAAACACCCCGGCCTTTTTCCACAAGGCTTTGGAACCGGGGAATGGGCACCCCTTCGAGATCGAAACCGGGGCCATGGTCTTCAATGTGAAATTCCACCTGACGCGAATCAACCTTCAGCCGGCCTGCGACAAAACCTTTCCGTTTCAATTCACCACCGTGCTTGATCGCATTCGCCACCGCCTCGGTCGCCGCAGTCACCAGATCGTGACGGAATTGACGGGTGAAGATGGGCGTTTTTTGTTTTTTCTCGATTGAGTCCAGGGCTTGCTGGATGGGGGGAAGAATTTCAGATGAGACCTGAAAGGCAACAGTACCGGACGCTATTTTCATTTTACCCCGCCGGCATAGGAGGAAACCGCTTCCTCCTTTTTCCCGAAAACCTCAAAGACACGGTCCAAACGGGTGATCTGAAAAATCGATTTTACTTCGGCGCTCAAGCCGGAAATCTTTATATCGCCTCCCTGTTCGCGCAGACGGCGGGTCACCGCAATGAGGGCCCCGAGGCAGGCGCTGTCGATAAAATCGACAGCGGTGAGATCAAGCACCGCGCGGCGGGAGGGAGAGGAGATCTGCTTCAAAAGATCTTCTTTGAGCTTTTCCTGCTTTCCAACCTCCAGCGACCCTTCAAGTACAATGACGGTCACTTGCCTGTCCTGAGAAATTTCACGAATCATGTGTTCAGACAACAACGACGAGTAACGAGAGTCCCTTTGGTGAAGCAATTTTCGTTCCCGCCGGCGGCATCTACTGGCGAGACAATCTACCTCTGAGCGGCTTGCGAAAATTGCGAAGACAAAGGGACTCTCGTTACTCGCGTCATGCTGTTACGCCTCCTCCAACTGATATTTTTTCACCTTGCGGTAAAGCGTCGCCTGGCCGATCCGGAGTTTTTTGGCGGCCAGCGCCACATTGCCGCGGTACTGCATAAGGGCTATCTGGATGGCCTGACGCTCCAAATCCTCCAGGGGAACCACCCTTCCCTCCTCGAATGCCGACCCTGCCTGTTCGGAATAGGCAATGGTGCGGTTCACCTTTTGTATGTTTTTGGGGAGAAACTTGAGCTTCACCTGGGAGGCATTATGAAGAACAACAACGCGCTCGATGGTGTTTTCCAGCTCACGCACGTTGCCCGGCCAATCGTAATTGATGAGCGCCTCCATGGCGTCGACCCCAAAATCGAGAAAAATCCGGTTGTTCTTGGCCGAATAATATTCCAGAAAATGGCGTGCCAGAAAGGGGATGTCCTCGCGGCGCTCGCGCAACGACGGAATGGAAACATTCACCACATTCAGACGGTAAAAAAGGTCCTCGCGAAAACGCCCTTTCTGGATTTCTTCATGCAGATTGCGGTTGGTAGCCGCAATGATCCGGACATCCACCTCGATCTTTTCATTTCCCCCGATGCGCATGAAAGTCCTCTCCTGCAAAACACGCAAGAGTTTTACCTGCAACAGCGGGTCCATTTCGCTGATTTCATCCAGAAAAAGGGTGCCGCGATGGGCCGCTTCGAAACTCCCGTTGTAACGCTTGTGGGCGCCGGTAAAAGCCCCCTTTTCGTGGCCAAACAGTTCATTCTCGAGCAGATCACGCGGGATGGCGCCGCAGTTCAGATCGACAAAACGCGCCGCGGCGCGATCAGACCTCCGGTGGATGGCTTTGGCCACCAACTCTTTCCCGGTACCCGATTCACCGGTAATCAGGACGGTGGCATTCGATTTGGCCACCGCCTGGATCATCTTGAAATTCTCCTGCATCGGCTCGCTCTTCCCCACCATGCTTTCAAAAGGAGAAGCAACCGCATCCGGTTCATCCAGCAAAAAGACTCTGCGGGTCAGTTCATAAAATTTCAGGTGATGCGCCACCGACCGGCGAAGGTTCTCTTTTGAAGTCGGATCGGCCAGATAATCGTTCACCCCCATTTTCATGAGGGCAACCGCCGGTTCCCAACCTTTGTTGCTGGAAACAACAATCAGCGGGCGTTCATCATCGGCGTTTTTGATTTCGACGATCCGGGGTTTTTGCTCTTCAAGGCCTTTTCCCTCCAGGGCCAGAATGACAAGGGAAACATCTTTTCCGTTGAGCGCCGATTTGATATCGGAGGAAGAGACAACTTCAAGGCGGTAAGTTTCGGGTTTTAAAATCCCCTTGACCACCTCGATTCCGTCTTCCCAGTTGCCCGCGACAAGGATTCCCGATTTGCCGGAAGAACTTTTTTTTGTCTTTTCGCTCATTGACCTTTAGAACCTTATCCTGAAACTTCTTTGCAATCCCCTTGGAAGCCGCTTAGAAAGCCATTTGGCCGGCGGCCCTGCCG
>JACQOY010000001.1 GCA_016207765.1 Deltaproteobacteria bacterium
ATTTAAAGTTATTTATTCATGCTTTTGGAAACGCGATTTAGCCGGCTTGAAAAGCGCCCCCTCCCCCTGTCCCTCTCCCTCGAGGGGAGGGGGACAGGGGGAGGGTGATCCCGATGCCCGATTGCTCATCGGAGACGCGGCTCTTTTCTTTAACGAACCGGGATATAAATGTCTCGATCTGGGGGATGAGTGGACAAAACAAACCGGCCTCCCATTTGTTTACGCGGCGTGGGTCTCGAGGAAACCTCTGCCCCGTGAAATGATCGATTGTCTGATCTCGGCGAAAAAAGAGGGTTTGGCCAAAAGGGAGGAAATTATCCAGCACCTCCACGATCTTCCCATCGACAGGATGCGCACCTATTTGACAAAGAGCATTCAATACGACATTACGCTCAAAAGTCTCGAGGGAATTGAAAAATTCCAGGACTACTGTTTTCAGATTGGGTTGTTGAAAGAAAAGAGAAAATTATTGGATTTGTCATGAAGACCAACCGTATCTCCCTTGAAGAAGCCCTCGACCTGGCCAAAAATGCCGATTTTCTCACCTTGGGGAGGCTGGCCCGCGAAATCGCCTGCAAGAAAAACGGAAAGAGGGGCGCCTACCTCATCGACCGAAACATCAACTACACCAACGTCTGCTCGGCCCGATGCAATTTTTGCGCCTTTTATCGTCCCACTGTCAATCACCGGGAGTCGTATAACCTCACCTATGCCGAAATCGACTCGAAAATCGCAGAGGCATTGGAGATGGGAAGCCGCCGGATTTTGATGCAGGGGGGGCTCCATCCCGATCATACGCTTGACGATTATGTAAATCTCGTTTCGCACATCAAGAAAAGCCACCCCACAATACATGTCCACGCCTTTTCACCCCCCGAAATTCATCACGTTGCCGTGAAAGCGGGTATTTCCCACGAAGAGACGCTCACACGGCTTAAAGAGGCGGGCCTCGGCTCAATGCCGGGGGGAGGCGCCGAAATACTCGTTGATTCGGTGCGCGACCGGATCATGACCGGGAAATGCAATACCCAGACCTGGCTCGATGTGATGGAGGCCTTGCATCGGATAGGTCTTCGATCGAGCGCCACGATGATGATCGGGCATATCGAGTCGTGGAAGGACCGCATCGAGCATTTGGACAGGCTCCGTTCCCTGCAGGACAAAACGGGCGGCTTCATTTCATTCGTTCCATGGACCTTCCAGCCGGAAAATACGGCGATGAACCCGCAGGCAAAGAGAAACAGGAACGTCAAACTGGCCACACCGTATGAATACCTGCGTCTCCTTGCCTTATCCCGCATTTACCTGGACAATTTTGATCACATTCAGGTTTCCCTTCTCACTCAAGGGACGAAGGTCGCACAGATCGGTCTCCATTTCGGCGCCGATGATCTGGGAAGTTTGCTGATCGAGGAAAATGTCGTCCGCTCCGCCGGATGCCCGCAGGAAGTGGGGCTTAAAAAGGAAAAAATGATCCGGATCATCCGCGAGGCGGGTTTGGAGCCGTACGAACGGGATACGTTTTACAACAGGGTCTAGGGGTGCTCCTCAAATCTTCCCACATCATTCCCATGGAGGGCCCCAATCTGTCGCCGGGGTATATTTGCGTGCGCGATGGGATCATCCAGGCTATCGGGGACGAGTTTGTTTTGTCGATGCGGAAAAAAGGAGAAGAGCTGATCGATCTGGGGGAAATGGTCCTTCTGCCCGGCTTCGTCAACGCGCATTGTCATCTGGAATTGACGGCCATCGGGCCGCTTGAAAAAACAGATTTTGTCGAATGGGTCAAAGAACTGGTCAGCCGGAAAAACAGCCTGACCAATGACGAAAAGAGCGAGGGGATTAAAAAGGGCATAGCCAAGCTGATGCGTTCCGGCGTCACCTGCATCGGCGACCACATCAGCTTCAACACGCCGCTGGAAGCCATCATCAAATCGCCGCTGAAAGGCCGCCTGTTCGGAGAGGTGATTGGCGTGCTCCCTGAAGTCTGCAACGACATTTATACGAGCTTTAAAAATATCCAAAAAGAATTCACGTTTCACCCTTCACACTTCACTCTTCACCCCTCCCCCCACTCCATCCATGCCGTTTACCCGGAGACTCTCAAAAAGGTCTTGACCGACGAGCCGTCCCCCCTCTCCTGCCACCTGGCCGAAAGCCGGACTGAGGAGGACTATTTCAAGACGGGAAAGGGGGCCCTTGCCCGGTTCATCCGCGAACGGCAACACGACCTGCGGCATCCCGGACAAAGCGGCCTCGATTATCTGGAAGGGGAGAATCTTCCGCTCTCGAAACTTCTGGTCGTTCACGGAAATTATCTGACCGAAAAGGATTTATCAGCGGTGAAAAAACATTCCCTCTCGATCGTTCATTGCCCCGGCTCGCATGAATACTTCGGCCATAAACCATTCCCCCTGGAGAAGCTTCTCGCCGACGGAATCAACATCGCCATCGGCACCGATAGCATCGCCTCCAACACCGACCTTGATTTCCTGCTGGAACTGAAAAGAATCAAAAAATTGCATCCCCATCTTGAACCCTTGAAAATTCTCCAAATGGCCACCTTGAACGGCGCTCGCGCCCTGCAAATGGACTTAGAAATCGGCTCTCTTGTTGCCGGCAAAAAAGCCGATCTGATCGGGTTTTGTCTCGATGGAAACAAAATTCCCGATGAGGCGCCTCTGACAGCCGATTATGTCGATTGGATGATGATTGATGGAAAATTAATGATGCCCCCCATGGTGCCCCGACCGGACAGATAGCACCTGCAAAAACGCCGGCAGGAAAACAAGCGAACTCAACATGCAGGTCCCCATGCCGATCACCGCCAGAATGCCGATGGATCTCAAACCGGGATGATGGGCGAAAATCAGCCCCGCATATCCCAGCATCGTGGTCAGAGAAGCCATGAGGGCCGCACTCCCCGAGGTGAAAAGGGCCCTCATCACCGAACTTCTCTTTAATTCCTCGTTACGGTGGATCAAATGAACGCTGTTGTCCTCCCCCATGCCGATCACCATCGGGATGGTAATCATGTTGTAGAAATTGAACTTGAGGCCAAAGACAACCATACAGCCGAACATCCAGAAGATCCCCGAACAAAGCGCCCCCAGAACAAGCCCCGTTTTTTTCCAGTCGCGAAAATCCAGGTAGATAAGGAGGGCCAGGACAAGAAGCGAAAGAATGATGGTCTTCCGGCTGTCGCGAAACATCGTTGTCAGCACATCGGCAAAAACGCTGGAATCCGACACCGCATAGAACGTTTTTCCCGCGGCTGAAACCTTGTGGGCATCGTTGTAGAAGGCGACGGCATTTCGGCCGTCATCAAGTTCGAGCGTCGAGATGGGGTAAACAAAGGCCACCTTTTCACCGACGTAATCCCCTTTTCCAAAAAAAGTTTTCCGGATTTCCTCCGGAATCTCACTCTCATGAATGAATGTCGTCTTGCCAATGGAGGTCCTGAATTCGTCCACCATCTTCCGGTCTTCTCCTCCCAGAATATTCAGGGCGTCATCGGCAAGGAGTTTGTCGATGTCTTTCAATACCGTCATTTTGTCCTCTTGATCCTTCGGAAAGAGATCGTAATAAGAGCGAAAATAATCGATCGTCGGTGATTCTTTGTCGGCGGCCTTCCGTCGGGCGTATTCCTTTTTGAGCGCTTCCGCTTCCTCTTCGCTTCCAATGATGACCGCGGCCGGGCTGTTGACCCTTCCGGACACCTGCTTTAATTTGGCCTTCGCCGATTGCGTTTCGGGAAGATGGATTTTCAAAACACTGTAGTTCCATTCAAACTGGAGGGATGGAATAAACGCCGGTGCAACCAGGGCAAGAATGACGCAGGCAACCGTTACGGCCATGGCCTTGGGAAAAGCCGGCCACCTCTTCAAAAGGGCCTGAAGAGTTTCGTGTCTTTCCCTCTTCACCCGGAGAATCCGCAATTTTTCGGACCACAACAAAATGGCGGGAAAAAACAGAAGATAGGTCGCCAGGGCCGCCAAAAGCCCGATCCCCGCTATCCAGCCGAATTCCGAAAATCCCTTGAAATCGTTGATGATGAGAATAAAAAAACTGGCACAGGTGGTAAACACCCCCACGGCGGACGAGCGCCCCGCCTTGAGCAGGCAGTTCACCAGCGCATCCTCCTGCGACAAGCCGGCCTCGCGGTCCTCGATGTAGCGCGCAAACATGTGAATGCCTATGTCCACTCCAAGGCCGAACAAGATGGAAAAAAGAAAGGAGGTAACGACATTCAACTGTTTGATGAACAGGGAACAAAGGGCAAAACCCATCAGCATACTGCACACCAGGGGAACAAAAATGAGAATAACGGCCACAACCCTTCGGAAATAGATCGCCAGCAGAATAAAAATGCCGATCCCCGAAATCATCCCGGCCAGTTTCAAGTCACGGATGAGGGAGTTGTATTCATCGATGCGGGTCTTGATGGAACCGGCGTAACCGATGTTCAAACCGGAACCGTAATCGCCCAGAGGAAAGTCTTTCATCTTATGGCTGATTATCCCGTAAAATTTTTTGTAATAGGAAAGCGAGGTGTCCTTTGATTTCGGATAAATCCAGAGGGCGTAGATGGTTTCCTCCTCGTTGGTGAAATATCTGCTTTTGATCCCCTGAATGTATTGCTTCCGGTATTTTTCGATCAGATCGTCGAAATTGAACGGATCTTTCCCCCGACCGGCATCCCCTTCCGACTCAAAATCGATATAGAGCGACCCAAGCTTTTCCCTCTGGATCTTCCTCTTGATCCTGTTCTCGATCTCGTGAAGATCGTCAAGTTCGATGAACATCAACTTGTGCTCATCAAAAAACTCGAACCCCTTTTTGATGTATTGAACACGGTCGACTTCCGGAATCTTCTGCAGAAAATCGGCCAGGGCCCCGATCACTTTCAGATTATTCCCCGGGTTTGGCGAATCGAGGACGATAATCAGATCCCCTCCCCCTTTTTCCTTGAATTTCCGTTTGATCTCGTTGCCTATCTTGACGCTCGGATAGTCCTCGGGAAGCAGTTTCGACAATTCTGTGTTGATCCGCCCCAAAAGCCCAACGGCGGGTTTAAATGAAACCCAGGTAAGTCCCAGAAAAAGGGGAAACATGATCCACGCATAGGGGATCAGGCATCGAATCATCTTTTCAAGCAAAGAGGGGGAATGGGAATGCATAGTCGCAAATTTTCTTGCCAAGAAAAAGAAAATATAGGAGAAACGCCCGGCAAATGCAACACGAACCGACCAGGGATTTAAACACCATTGAGCACATCTGGACCCGGATCGATTACCCGTGGCTCATCGCCGGCGCTTTAAGCGGGGCGTCTGCGGGACTTCTGATCATTCTGCTGGCGTCACAGCTCACCTCCAAACTTCTGGGTGACTGGACCCAGCCGTTTAAAATGATCGGCGCCGCGGTTTTCGGGGCCGAGGCCACCGCTTTCGGCCCGCTGGGCGAGGCGGGACTCATCGGTTTTCTCATTCACACGGTCCTGTCGGTTATTTACGGGGTTGTTTTCGCCCAGCTGGTGCATGAAAAAAGCCATGCGAGGTCGCTTGTTTTTCTCGGTTTTGTAACCGGCTTCATCATCTGGGTTTTCTCCTGCAAGCTCTTTCTCCCCAGTTTCAACCTCCCTTTGGCGCTCAGGTTCCCTTCCACCGTGAGTCTCGTCTTGCAGGTTCTCTTCGGCATCTTTAACAGTCTTTTTCTTGTTTTATACCGACCCTATTTCATCAAACGATGATGCAACAACAAAAAGAGTCCACAAAATTATGATCTTTAATACCCTCATTGTTGAAAAAAAGGAGGGGATTCTATCCGTTACCCTCAACCGTCCGGAGGTGCGCAACGCCTTTAACGCCGAGCTGATTGCCGACCTGACCGGTGTCTTCACCAGGGAAGCCGCCGCCGCTGATGTCCGTGTTGTCGTCCTCTCGGGCGCCGGAGAGGTTTTTTGTGCCGGTGGCGACATCAAATGGATGAAGGAGGGTTTCAACCACTCCCACGGCCAGAATTTGGAAGAGGCCCGCCGACTTGCCGTGATGCTTCAAACAATCAACGAAACC
>JACQOY010000241.1 GCA_016207765.1 Deltaproteobacteria bacterium
AATACCCGCCTCCCCACCGCACGGGCGATAAAGCGCATACGGTCCTTGAACGGAAGACGATTCAGATTTGTCTTGATCACCCCTTTGGCAAACTGGGTTTTCTGCGAGTAGTCGATTTTAACATCCACAATGACCGGAAGATTCTGCTCCGATTCCTCAAGGGCGTGCCGAAGGACGGGGGCAATCTGATGATTGTTTTCGATGGGAAGATAGGTGGCCCCAACCGCCTCGGCAATTCCGCGGAGTTTGTAGTGTTGAAGTCGAGTGGCCGTTTTCAAATTGAGCGGCACTTCTTGAAACTGGGCAATGAGGCCCAGCTCAAAGTCAGAAAAAACGCAGATAACGGCACCCACCCGTTGCTGGGCGGCCGTTAACAGTTCAAGCCCCGTCATTAAAAAAGCGCCGTCGCCGATGACACCCACGACTTTGCGGTTGGGGTTGGCCAGTTTCGCCCCGACAGCCGCGGGAACCCCGTACCCCATGCAGGAATAATCGATCGGGGCCAGAAAGGTGGAGGGTTTTTCAAAGGGCATCAGCTCCGCGGTCATGAAGGTGTGGTTTCCGCTGTCGCAGACGATGATTGAATCGTTGGGCAAAAGGGTGCGGAGGGTTTCAAAAAAGACAAGCGGCGTGACCTTGTCGTTTTGTTCCTTCCGGTAATCGTTCCGGAAATCCTCCTTGCCTTTCCGGATGCGCGCCGGCAGTTCGGTGTTGATTCCCTTGGTAAATTCGCCCTTTCGTTCGAGAATCTTTTTCAAAATTCCGCGGGCATCCCCCTTTAAAGCGATCTTGGCCGGATGATTGGCATTCAAAACTTTTTCATTGATGTCGATGTGAATCAGATTTTGCGGCGGCTTGAAACCGTAACTCGCAGTCGCCACCTCGCCGAACTTGCAGGCCACGGCAAGCATGCAATCCGACTCGTCATAGATTTTATTCACAAATCCGGGGGCGGCGGCGCCCAGGGTATGCCACAGATGCAAGGGGTGAGAGGAAGGAAAAACACCCAATCCCGAAAAGGTGGTGACAACGGGACATTGAAGCGCCTCGACAAGTTGAATCAGTAGGGGCGGTTCATGAACCGCCCCTACGGCGGCATTTCGCGCCCCCCAGCCGACATAGAGGATCGGTTTTTGGCTTTGGGCCAGAAGGGCCACGGCATCCGAGACGTCGGGGATCGGTGATTCATCCGTAGGGACGGTTCGCGAACCGCCCCTACACTCCCCCTTGAACAAATATAAATTCGCCGGAACCTCGATGGCTACCGGCCCCGGCTCGCCGGCCTTCGCCAGGGCAAACGCCTCGGCAAATATTTTTGGGATCTCGTCGTGACTGTTGACATGATACGTTGCCTTGCAGACAGGGGCGATCATGGCCAACTGGTCGACGTCGTGAAGCTGGTGTTTTTTCCCCGTGTCGGTCCGGATGCCGCAAAGGAGGGCCACAAGCGGCACCGAATCCATATAGGCCTCCGCGATACCCGACATGGCGTGCGTCATCCCCGCGCCCGGCACAACGTTGAGGACGCCGACTGAATCGGTCGTACGGGAGACGGCATCCGCCATAAAGCCGGCGGACTGTTCGTCGGTGACGAGTATGGGCTGGATGGTAGAGTGGGCCAAAACGTCGTAGAGCTCGGTGTTGTGCGTTCCGGGGATGCCGAAGGTGAAACGGACCCCTTCGCGTTCGAGCGCCTCGACAACAAGTTGTGCTCCTGTTTTCATCGAGTACTCCACCCGAAAAATGCCACCCAACGGGTCCTGCCGCCTGCGGGTTTCCCGCTCGTCCTCGGCTACGCCTGCGGCTCGATCGGGAGCCCTCCCTACGGCGTCACCCCTTGGGTCCCGGCATTTTTCAGTTCAGCCATCCCACGGAATATCTTGTATCCCTTCTCTCTTATTTGCCACACGGGCCAGCATGAAGAGGAGGTCCGACAGCCGATTCAGATAAATGAGAATATCCGGCTTTATTTCCACGTTTTTTGAAAGGCTTACAACCCTTCTTTCAGCGCGCCTGCAAAGGGTTCTGGCAAATTCAAACCGGGCGGCGGTTGGCGAGCCTCCCGGAAGCATAAATGTTTTAATCGGACCAAATTCGGCGTCACATTTGTCGATGGCTTTTTCGAGAGAGGTGATTTTATCCTCCGAGAAGTCAGCCTTGGCTTTAAGTTTTTTATGCGATGGATTGGCCAGTTGAGCCCCCAGGGCAAATAGATCGCGTTGAATTTGACGAATCAATTGAGTGAATTCGGGATCGGCGGTTCCGGAGACAACGATGCCAAGCATCGCGTTCAACTCATCGATATCGCCATAAGTATCCACACGCGGGTTGTTTTTGTCGACTCGAGTGCCGTCGAATAAAGCGGTTGTCCCATCATCGCCGGTTTTGGTATAGATTTTCATCTTCATCAAATCCTAAAGGGACCTCTTATGATTGTCAAAACCTTTCCCGTTGGACCGTTTCAGTGCAATTGCACGATTCTCGGTGATCCGGAAACCGGTGAGGCAATTGTGATCGATCCGGGTGACGAAGCGGACCGGATTTTAAAGGAATTGAAGAAAAATTCCCTGACCGCGAAGCATCTTTTGCACACCCACGCGCATCTTGACCACATAGGCGCCACCCGGAAGGTTCATGACGCCACTTCGGGCAAGGTATGCCTCCACAAGGAGGATCTTTTCCTCTACGACAACATCGCCATGCAGGGGGAGTTTTTGGGTCTTCGCATCGATCCAAAAGTGTCCGTCGTTGACCACTATTTAAATCACCGCGATGTGCTTGAGTGGGGCAAAGAGAACCGGACGGAAATTCTTCACACGCCGGGCCACACGCCGGGAAGTGTTTCATTTGTTTTTAAAAAATTGATCCGCGATCAGGACGTGCTCTTTTCGGGTGATACCCTCTTTTTTGGTTCCATCGGTCGGACCGATCTGTGGGGGGGAGATTACGACCAGATTATCGATTCCATTAAAACCCACCTCTTGACCTTCGACGATTCCACCGTCGTTGTCTGCGGCCACGGGCCGAACACCTCGATTGGCCAGGAGCGACGGAAGAATCCGTTTTTGGTGTAAACAGCGTCTATTTCAAAAACCGGCTCAAAAAAGTCCTGTGTTCGGCAATGGAGCGATAAATGAAATCGGCGAAAAGGCGGGTACCGGGAATTCGGGTCAGATGAGAAAGCCACCCGATTTTTCTTAAATGCGGCCAGATCGCCAAAAAGCCGTCGGCTCCCCTTTTGACTCTTCCCTCCGGTGTGATGATGTGAATTTCCTTTTTAAGGTCGGCCAACTTGAGTCCGGGGTTCTTATGCCACCGGTATAGACTTTTCCCGGCAAGCATCTGTTTGTGGTCCAGTTTCTTGATGTTTTGCCACGCCCGCACGCAGAAGGCGCATTTTGAATCATAGAGGACGATGAATTTTTTTGCCCTTTTCATGCCTGATTTTCCCCCAAATCACCCAGGTCCTCCTCATATTCAATTGCGGTTTCACCCCGGTTTTTCTTGAGTCTCATGATTCCAATCCCGCAGGCGATAATCAACAGCCCACCGAGGATCGACCAGCGGTCCGGGATTTCTCCCCAAAAAGTTGCGCCCCATGTGCACGAGAAAAGGACCGTCGTAAACGAGTAGGGGTTTACAATGGAGGCCTCGGTATATTTGTACGAATAGGTCATTAACAACTGGGCAATGGTTCCAAAGAATCCCAGGCCGACCAAGGCCGCCAATTCGGGAAGGCTTGGTGGAATAAATTGTCCCACAAAAAAAATCGATCCGATTGTCGAGACGGCGGAAAAATAAAAGACCATGGTGAAAAAGGAATCGGTTTTGTGGAGTTTTTTGATCGATATGTAGGCAAAGGCCGCAAACAGACCCGAGGCGAGGCCCAACAGGCCGGGTATATTGATCATGTCCATCCGCGGTTTTACAATCAACACCGTTCCCACAAAGGCGCAAATAATGTAGATGGCAAGGGTGAGCCCCACCTTTTCCTTCAGAAAGAAGGCGGATAAAACCGCCACAAAGAGGGTGGAGGTATGGTTTAATATCGAAACATCCGCGAGCGGGAGCTGATCGAGTATATAAAAATTGAGGCTCAACGCGATAAAACCGGTAAAACTGCGGACAAACAAGGTCCGTATATTACGACCGAGAAACGGGATCTTGTTCCTGATCATCCATGGAGAAATCACCAGGAGGCTGACAAAGGCCCGAAAAAAAACCGCCTCCATGGCGGGGAGTCTTTGGGTTGTATACTTGGCCAGCGCCCCCATGAAAGAAAAGAAAAGCGAAGCGAGGATCATGAGGAGAATGCCGTTTTTCTTCAGTTTGTGCGTCACGACGATTTGTTATATACGAGTGACATGCGCCAGCACAAGAAACAGAAAAACAAACAGTCCCGCAAATCCCAGCGACAAAAAAACGCCCCAAAGGCCAAACCATACGGCAATCGCACCGGAGTAGGTAAGCCTGCTCCAGCTTGAACCGAGTGTGATTTCCCGTTTGAAAAGCCCGATCAGGGAAGCACAACATGTTCTGCCGCTGTAGCCAAGCACGGTCGCCAGATAGGCGGCGGCCAGGATGAAGAGGAGCGGGAGGCGATGCCGACCGAAAATCATTTTGTGATCGTAAAGGGTGGAAATCAAAATCAAGACCGGAATGAATAATATAAGCCCCCAAAAACCTGTTTTTGCGCAACGCTTCTTCCACCGTTCAAGGCTTTCAATATGTTGTTCATTGGGAACGCGTTGTGGAACGCTCTTGTCCTCAAATTCGCGGATTTTCCGCCACTGTGCGGCGCTCAGCCGCCGGATGAATTTATCGCTGGTTACATAAGCGAAGTTGATTTTTGAAAAATCCTCAACCGATGGCTGGTTTGGCGATGCGGGGGTTACGGGGAGGCCTGTGCGGAATGAAACGGCCAGCACAAAAAAGAATGATGTGAAGAAAAGGCACCCAAGAATCCCCGCCGCCAGGGCCCAAACCGGCATGCCTGATCTTTGCCAAGAGGCGTAAAGGCCGAAAATCAAAATGGCTGTGATGATGGCGCTGACAGACAGTCCGGAGAGTTTACTCTGACGAAGGAAACGGTGCCGCGCCCAGTTCAGGTAGTGACGAGGCTCGACATTGTTTTGTTGCAGGATATGCTGAGACTCGGCTGAAAAAGGCCCCCCTGCAACCATTCGAGGAGTTTATGTTTCCGTGTTGTATTTGGCAAATGCAGATTTTCCGCCGACAGAAGTCAGCTGTTAAGGTCTATTGCCACAAACCTTAAAAATTTCTCCATCTCCTTCAGGCTCATCGTATTGATGACATCCTTTTTTCCCATCCCCCCTTTTCGGGCCAGGCCGATGCCCAATTCTAGGTCGGTGATTCCTTCAATACGATGGGCGTCGGGATTGATGCAGATTTTAAGCCCCTGTTTTTTGGCATACTGGAGGTGGCGCCAGTCGATGTCGCACCGGTAGGGGTTGCAGTTGAGTTCGATGATCTTGTTGTGCTCCACCGCCGTATCGATGATCTTGCGGATATTCACCGCGTACGGTTCGCGCGAGAGAAGAAGGCGCCCCGTCATGTGGCCAAGAATCGTCGTATGCGGGTTTTTAAGCGCCTTGATGATCCGTGCCGTCATCTCCTCCTCCTTCATCTGAAAACGCGAGTGGACGGAGGCGATGACAAACTCGAACTTGTCCAAAATTTTGCCGTCGTAGTCCAGCGATCCATCGGCCAGAATATCGGATTCCACCCCTTTGAAGATTCGGAAATTTTTGAATCCCTTGTTCAGTTCGTCGATCTCCCTGTGTTGTTTTTTGATGTCCGCCGCTTTCATGCCGTGGGCGTAAAAGGCCGATTGGCTGTGGTCGGAGATGCCCACGTATTGCAGGCCCGCTTTTTTGGCGGCCGACGCCATCGCCTCGATGGTGGCAGTGCCGTCGCTGTAGAGCGAATGGACATGGAAAGTGCCGCAGAGGTCGCCCCAATCGATCAAATGGGGAAGCTTGTGTATTGAAGCCGCCTCGATCTCTCCCTGATTTTCGCGCAGTTCCGGCGGAATATAGTCGAGGCCGAGCCGTTTGAAAATTTCTTCCTCATTCTTGCAGGGGAGAAGTTTTTTCCCCTTGAACAATCCGTATTCGTTCATTTTAATCCCCATTGTCTGTGCCCGGCTCCGCAGGGCCACATTGTGTTCCTTGCTTCCGGTGAAATGATGGAGGGTGAACGGATATTCCTTCCCGGTGACACAGCGGATATCCGCCTGGATTCCGGCCTTGAGGAAGGTGCTCGCTTTTGTTTCTCCATGGGAAATGATTCGATCGACATTTGGCAGAGAGACGAATTTTTTCATGACGCCAGCCGGGTTTTTTGTTGCCACCACAAAGTCGATGTCCCTTACAATCTCTTTGCGGCGACGCAGGGAGCCGGCAATCGAGGCCTCAATCACATTCTTGTCTTTTTTGAGGATATCGAGGATCCGGATTGCCTCGGCATGGGCATCGGGGAAGAGGAACCTGTTTTCGCTTTTGCGGAAAAACCGGATGGCCTTCAGGATATTGTTTTGCGATTTTTCACCGAATCCCCCGATTTTCAGCAGACGGTTTTCCTGACAGGCGTATTCGAGCTCGCCGATCGACTTGATTCCCAGTTCCTCGTAGAGGTGTTTGGCCTTCTTGGGGCCGACCCCAGCGAGCTGGATCATTTCCAGAAGACCGGAAGGGATCGATTTTTTGAGATCGTCGTAATATTTGAGTTTTCCGTGCTCGGCGAGTTCGGTGATTTTTTCCTGCAACGCCTCGCCGATTCCCTGTAGTTTTCCCAGCTTTTTGGTTTTGATCAAATCGTCAATATCTTCGGGAGTGGCATCGAGTACCCGGGCGGCATTGTGATAGGCACGGCATTTAAAGGGGTTCTCCCCCTTCAATTCCAAAAAGGTGCCGATTTCGTTGAGGATGCTGATTATATCTTTCTTGTCCACGGAGTGGCATGATATCATTAACAAACGTTATGCCCAAAGTCCATTTCGAGACCGATAATCTTATCGTAGAGGTGCCGCGCGGGAGTAAAATTCCGGATATCGTGGACGAATGTGGGGCGACCCTCCCCTTCGGTTGCCGGATGGGAAGTTGCGGCACCTGCCGGTGCATCATTGTCGAAGGGATGGAGAATTTGAATCCAAAAACCAATGAAGAGGGCGAACTTTTCGACACCCTCACCTCGGTTGGCGATGCGGAACGGCTTGGGTGTCAGCTGGTTGTACGGGGGGATGTGAAAATTCGGAGTTAATTCCAAAAACGTATCATCCATAAAACGAATGACACGTTTTTGGAAGCCGTGCCAAATTCTTATTTCTTATTTTTTCAAAACAGCCGCCAAGGGGGTTCTCACCACCCCAGAGATGCCGATTGGCCCGACGGCATACCCAACATAGCCGGTTATTGAAGACCCCTGCGTGGATTGCAAATCCGGGTGCGTTGGTCCCGTATCTTCATTCAGTGGCCCCTCAATCATTGTAGCGGCAGACTCAAGGATCAGCCTGGAATCGGTCTCGGCAGATGTTTCCTCAAAAATGATCAATGGTTCGCCGGCCACGGCGGCTGTGAGCGATCTCCGGTGAAAATTTTGGGCGTCATGAAAAAGTGATGCCGGAACTTCGCCCCGCTGGGCCAGGGCTGACAAGTCGGTTCTTTCTTTCAGATTTGTACCGTGTTGCGGGCCGATTGTGCGGGCCACGTCACCCAAGTCATCGATCCAGAATTCCGGTGTGGTTTCGCCTTTTGCCGCATAGAAGGCCCTGCCAAAGCGGCTGAGAAAATATCTGGCCAGGGTATCTTCCCGCGCACTTCTTGTCCCCGGGAAAAAAACCGAATCGTATCCCGTGTGATCCGCAAAGAAATTATTCCAATCCAGGTCGGCGGGAAAAGCCCGATGCCGGTAGAGGGAGGCAACAATTTCGTGGAAGAGTTGAAGGTAATAATATCCAAGAATCTCCAGGCTCCCCGGTTCGATTTTTAGACGGTCAAAATACTGCAAAACTTGGCTGAAAGTTTTCAGCTTTTGCACAACCAGAATGCAAAGCCGGTCGCTTTCGATCTCCAAATTTTCCCCGGTAGCTGAAGCGTAAGCGTTGATGGTCGTGAGGAGGGCATGGAGTTTTTTGGCAACCAGCCGGTCTTTTGACTCTATCAGCGTCCCTTCATCCATTATTTTTTCCAATGGAGAGGTGGCATTGCGGGTATCACTGATCAGCATTCTTCGAAACGCCCTGGCCAGGAAGGTGGAGGCGCGCCTGGTTTCGGGTGTGCGGTCGCGTTCTTGCACCGAATGGAGGGTGCTGTTTGCGAGCTTTCGCAATTCATCCAGCCGCTCTTTGAAGCCTTTGTCCATGGGACGGACTGAACCGTTGAGTCTTCCCTCAAGGGCCTCGCCGATTTCGTGATCAAGCGCCGCTCTCACAAAGGCCCAATAGAGGCGATGGGTCAGACG
>JACQOY010000250.1 GCA_016207765.1 Deltaproteobacteria bacterium
ATCCATACGCCGAAACGGATTCAGCATTGAGAAGGCCCCTCCTGTTTTCCAACTTCTCCCTTTAGACCCCTCAGCCGGACGGGTTGGACAAGAGATTGTTGCGCCGGATGGACATCACCGCACCCGTTCGGCCGGCAAGGCGATATCGCAGGACGGTTTTATTGTTGTCGGGGGGAGAAAGACCCAGAGACTTCCCGTTCGCGTCATTGGGGAGGCGGAGTTGAGAGAACATGAGGACGGGTTCCACCGTCCTCTCACGCCGTGGCAGCTTTTTCTGGAATTTAATACAGCCTGCCAAAGCTTTGGGCGGGAATTTCGCGCCGTCAAGCACCCGGCCCTTGCCGCCTTCTACGCCGCGCAAACCGCAAAAATTGTGCAGGTGCCGTTTGCCCTTGTCGAAAGCGGCCGGGACGATTACCCCCTGCCGCATGTGGGAATGACCTCCTCCGCCCTCCCCGGAGGCGGCGTCAATCAGGATGGACTTCTTCGGTTTCTCGACAAATCGATGGCGCTTGTCGTGGCGGTGATGGACGGTTTGGGGGGCCATGTCAAAAGCGAGGATGCCGTCGATATTGCAGGAAGTACCGTTGTATCGAGCATGCAACAAAAAGCCGATCTGCCTCTTTCCGTCAGCGAGGCCAATCGGGCGGTTTTGGACTTTCACGGTCAAAACGGTTTTAAGGAACGCCGAAAAAAAAGCGAAGAGTTGTTTCCTCCCGCGACCACTTTTACCGGGGCCCGGATTTACGCGGAGGACAGAAAATTATTTGCGGAACGGGTCGGCGTGGGGGATTCGTATCAATTTGTCATTCGCCATGAAAAGGGGCACTGGATCCGCCGTTTCGACATCGAGCGGCACTTTAGAGTGTTGGACGAAGATCCCAAACTTGAACTGCCGCCGCATCTGCAGGATGTTCTGGTTTCATCGACCATTGGATCGGTGGATATGAAGGTGAGCCATGATGTTGTCGAACTGGAAGAGGGGGATTTTGTTTTTTTGTGCAGTGACGGTGTTCTGAAAAATGTCCAGTTTTTCGAAATATCGAAACTCCTCGATGCCGCCGTAAGGGAAGCGGCTGATCACAACTGGAGCGCCCGTCAAATGCTGGAAAAATTTTCCAAAAATCTGCATGTTCTTGTTGAGGAGCGCCAACGGGCGCACATTGCCTACAAAAAACTCAAGCCCGATGCGCAAAGAAAACTTGAAGGCTCACGGGAGGCCAGGTCGGAGCTGGATGATTTCACCTTTGCGACGGTAATAGTGCTGAAAGATCCCGTTGTTGACTGGAACCGTCTGCTCGATAAAGGCTTCTCTAACGTAGCGGCAGAACCGTATTCTGAAAAGACAACGGTCGAGACGGACAAGGTGGAAGGGAGCCCGGTCGTCAGCCATGCGCCGGGCAGTTTAAGCCTTGCCACTGGTGGGTTTGCTACTGGTGGCTTTGCCTTGCGCGGCATGGGATCGGGTCTTGTCGGTGCGATGTCTCAGACGCCCACTCCCCTGCGCGTGTTGACGACCAAATAAATGCAACCAATCCCCCTTTGGACCCTCCAAATTCCCGATACCATTGCCGGTGCGCGGCAAAAGGAATTGTATTCCCTTTTAAGCCCCGCTGAACAAAAACGGCACGATGCCATGGAGAGCTTCACCAGGCAAAAAGAGTATCTCTTAAGCCATGCCCTTGCCCGGCTCAAGATTGCGGAGGTGCTGAAGATGCCCCCCGCGGATGTGCCGTTGCTGTTTGAAGACAATACCAAACCATCCCCGATTCCCGGGTCCCTGGTCCCTGGTCACGGGTCCCTGGTCACGGGTCCCTGGCATCTCTCCCTCTCCCACACCCACCTCCTCATCGCCTGCGCGCTGGCGCCGTGTCCCGTCGGCGTCGATGTCGAACCGGTCGGCCGGACAAAGCATATCGATGATGTGGCGCGCCGGATGTTTCATCCCACCGAGGCGGACGAGGTTTGTGCGTTGATTGGTGACGAAAAGAAACTCCGTTTCACCCAGTACTGGGTCCTCCGCGAGGCGTTTTATAAAGCGTCCGGCATGCCGTTGACCGACATGATAAAGGGAATTGTTTTTAACATAGATGATGATGAAAAGGTGCAATTCACCATCAACCATCAACCATCCACTATCCCATGGCAATTCTCCCTCACCTCCCCGCTTCCCGATCATATCATGGCCTTGGCGGTCCAAGGGCCTTTGTCCCACACAATTAAAGACATACAACTAACTGAAATTGTTTGATTTCCAGTATTACCCCAAAAAATCCACGCAACCTTTTCCAAATCCTGCCGATAAGAAAGACAGTTTCCTGGATATTCTCCCCCTTTGTAAGGGGGAGTTAGAGGGGGTAGAGACTAAGTAAGCCTGATCTCTACCCTCCCCACCCCTCCCTTACAAAGGGAGGGAGGGCTCTTGTAAGGATTTATTTTTATGCCCCTAATCACCCTGCGTGGCAGTGATGCCGACCATCTCAAGGCCTCGGGTCTGCTCGACAATGTCGAGTACGAAATTACCGGCCAGACCCCTCCCGGAGAAGACGGAGGCGTCGAAATTACCCTCAATGTCAAACCCGTCTCCCTCAAAACGTTTGCCGACCATTTTGTTAATGATGCTTCTTTGGCCTCTGCCAGCACAGGTCAGCTGATTTATTTCTGGGATAAAGACGGCGATACCCGGACACAGAACGATCTCTATCTTCTCGAACAAAACGACGAAATCGATAGGCTCCGGGCCACGTTCATCGAACAGAGGTATGCAGTGTTGCGTGAGGCCCAACCGGCGGTCGAAGCACCGACCGGGGAAACACCGCCCCCCGCAGAGATCACGGCGGGCGATGTCGCCTTGGCTCTCGGTGTGGCCGCGTTGAATTGGGCCTTCGGCGATGATGAGTCGGGAATTTCTTCTGCCTCCGCCATGCCCATTGGAGATACGTTTCCCGATCTGGCCAACAATGATGTTTCCATTGTTGCGCTCGACGAAGAAGGGGAAGTCCGGATGATCGGGCTTCCAGCCAACAAGGAACTGGAAAAGAAACTCGGTACGTCTTTTCCGGACAACGATTCATACACGGCGGCCATTCAGGCTTATTTGGCGGCAGTGCTTGGCAGAGGGGAATTGCATCTCCCTCAAACAGAGAGTGAATTGGCCGCCGTAGATTTATATATTAACAATAAAGTTGAGGAAGGCTCCGCCTTTAATGATTTCAGGAAAGTTCAATTCAGTTATCCTCTTTTAACCCGAAGCACAACAAGCGCCAGCGGCGAAGAAGCAGTGTGGGG
>JACQOY010000243.1 GCA_016207765.1 Deltaproteobacteria bacterium
GTCCCCCCAGTTTTCCTTCGGTCCCCACCTCGCGGGCGACCCGCGTCACCTCCGAGGCAAACGAGGAAAGCTGGTCCACCATCGTGTTGATGGTGTTTTTCAATTCCAGGATTTCCCCCCTGACGGCCACTGTAATTTTCTTGGAAAGATCCCCTTTGGCGACAGCGGTGGTCACCTGCGCAATGTTTCTCACCTGAGAGGTCAGGTTTTTGGCCATCAGGTTGACGTTGTCGGTCAAACCTTTCCAGGTTCCCGAAACCCCCTTCACCACCGCCTGTCCCCCCAGTTTTCCTTCGGTCCCCACCTCGCGGGCGACCCGTGTCACCTCCGAGGCAAACGAGGAAAGCTGGTCTACCATGGTATTCACGGTCTTGGCCGTTTTCAAAAAATCGCCCTTAAGAGGCCGATGATCGATCTTCAAGGACATGCTCTGCGACAGGTCGCCATTGGCGACGGCGCCGATGACCCGCGCGATTTCCGAGGTGGGCCACACCAGATCGCCGATAAGGGCGTTGATCGATCTGACCCAGGCCATTCTGGAGCCATCCACGTGACCGAGATTGATCCGCTCCCTGATCCGGCCTTCTTTCCCGACAACACGATTGATCCGGTCAAATTCCGCGGTCATCATCTGGTTGACGACACAGATGCCGTTGAAGACCTCCGCAATCTGCCCGTCGATCCCTTTGAGGTCTTCCGGCAAACGAACCGAAAAATCCCCCTTTTTCAGGGCAATGAGCGCGGCGAGAAGCTGTTTTTTCTCAAAACCTTCCGGAGGAAGGAAAGGCATGACCGTGGCCAACTGACGTCTGGACATATATTTTATTTGGGGCCCTTTCGGCCTGGATTATGTTCCTCCCCTCACCCGCAAGGCAATGGGAGAAATGAAAAAAATGATCAAAAACGGCCTTGCTCATCGAAAATCGGCCCCGGAAAAATAAAAATCGGGATATCTTTCCCGATTTCGGGAAAGATATCCCGAACCCTTTAATGAATCAGGGAACGGATTCGGGAAAGCAACTGGGCATCGTTGACCGGCTTTGAAATGAACCCTCTGGCCCCAAGGGTTGTGGCGAAGTCGATGATCTCGGGATCGCTGTACCCGCTCACCACCAAGACCGGCGGGATTTTTTGACGGTCTTTGAGATAACGCGAAAGATTCTGCAGGAGGGCGATGCCGCTCGCGTTGCGGAAGCCAAGATCGAGGACCACGAGATCAGGCAGGGAGGATTTCAGGGCGTCAACCGCCTCCTCCACGCTCCCGCACGCGTCGCAGGAGTATCCCGCTTGCACGAGGCGCTTGTGGAGGAAAAAACGAAAATCGTCGTCGTCTTCCACAACCAAAATAGAGCGCCGGCCCGGGCCTTCCCCTTCCTGTTTTTCCTCCAGCGCCGGCGTATCAAAGAATTCAAATCCGGAACCGCCCCTTCTTTTGACGCGGAACATGGCCGTATCGGCGCATTTGAGAAGCCCGGCGCCGTTTTCTCCGTCCGGGGGATAAAGGCTGATCCCGATGCTGGCGGAGATCCGGATATTCGGAACCGCCGGATCCCGGAGGTAAAAAGGATTTTCAAGAATCTGGAGAAGACGTTTCGCCAGGGAAACGGCATACTCCGACGACGGAAGATCCCGAATAAGGATGACAAACTCATCGCCCCCCATTCGGGCCACCGTGTCTTCCGTCCTGATGCAACGGACCCATCGCCTGGCGACGGAGACCAGGAGCTGATCACCGACTTCATGCCCCCGCTGGTCGTTCACTTCCTTGAAATGATCGAGGTCGATGAAAAAAAGCCCCACCATTTTCCGGCGGCGTTTCGCCTCGGAGAGCGCCATGTTCAGGCGGTCCTGGAAGAGAAGCCGGTTCGGCAGACCCGTGAGGGGGTCTTTCGCCGCCTGATCGAACTTCTCGTCGACGACCTCTTTCCAATCCTTGAAGATGCGCCACCGCTCAACGACATGGGTGATTGTATGCAGAATCCCCTTGATGTCGATCTGTTCCTTGAGAAGACAGTCCTGCGCTCCCGCCTTGACGGCTTCGACCCCCAGTGCGATGTCCCTGGGTTCCAAAAGGATAATGACGGGGACGCCGGCATCGCCATCATGAATCGCGTGAAAGGTGCGAAGCCCCTGGCTGTCGGGAAGAAACAGATCGAGAAGAACGATATCGGCCGATTTTCTTTTTTCAAGGGCTTGGCGAAGATTCGGGGCGAATTCCATTTCAAGGGGAAAGGGGCTTAAGGAGTGCATCTCCTTCATCAAACCGGAGGCAAAGGGTTTGTCACTGTTGACGACAAGGAGATGAAGCCTGTTTCTTTCCATGATCTTCCCTTGATTAATCAAGACATATCGTTTATACGAGTCCCCCGGTAATACTTCCATGGAGAAAATTCTCATCATCGAGGACGAAGAGGATCTCTGTACTCTCCTCGCCAAGAAGCTGGCCGCGGCTGATTATCAGGCCAACTGGACCACAAATCCGGAAACAACCCACGACTTGATCGAGAAAATCCGCCCATCGGTCATCCTCCTCGACTTAAAACTGGGCGACTATAACGGACTGGCGGTATTAAGGGAAATCCGCCAGAGGGACCCGCGGCTTCCCGTCATCATCCTGACGGCCGACAACACCCTCACCACCGCCGTCCAGGCGATGAGCGAAGGGGCCTTCTATTACCTTGTCAAACCGTGGGACGACCGCGAACTCAAGGCCCTTTTAAAAAAGGCGATCGAGAGCCGGAATCTTCACCGACAGATCGACGAACTCCAACAGAGGGTCACGGAGGGGGAAACACTTCTCAAGGATCTGGTCAATGCCGCCGCAAACAAACTTTCCAAACCGGACGACCCCATTCGGTTGACCGAGGTGGTCCGACAGGCGACCCGTTTTCTCGAAAAACGCCTTATCCTCGATGCGCTGGTCAAAACCCACTGGCATCGCGGCGAGGCCTCGCGCCTTTTGGGCATCGATCCCAAAACTCTTTACAACAAAATCAAAGAACACGACATCCCGGCCGCTTGACCTTCTCTCTTCATGCTGTTCCTTCGAAAAAAAAATGTCAACACGGGGGCCCGATAAAAGCGGTTCTTTTCGAATAAACATTCCCCGGACGGGACAAAATCGGGAAAATATTCCCGATTTCGGGAAGGAATTGCCGATGACTACAGTGGGCATTGCCCGCCGAAGCCGAGCTATGGAAAGGCGAAATGCGGGAGCGACGAGATTCGAACTCGCGACCTCCTGCGTGACAGGCAGGCGTTCTAACCAGCTGAACTACGCCCCCGAAAAATTTGTCCGCCTGAGGCGGACAAATTTTTTCCCGCTATACGATACACGATATACGA
>JACQOY010000244.1 GCA_016207765.1 Deltaproteobacteria bacterium
CCCACCGCCGCAGGAGGCGCAAACCAACAGACACAAAATGGGGATCAAACGTTTGGCAGACATATATATGTATTATCGGTGTTGTTTGGAATTTGTTGCGTTTTATTTGTTTTAACCTTTCTTGACAAGCGTTGTTAGCGGACCTAACTTTAGGCAACGATTCAGAAAGTTAAAAAAATAGGGGGTGCCCATGGACGTGGAAGATAAAAAGGAACCGTTTGAAGTCAAAGACAAGCGCTTGTTTAACCCGGATGGCACGGTGCGTCAGGAGGGGGTGTCCGAGGAACCCCCTTCAAAGAAAGGATATCCCCATCCGCCGCCGCCCGATTTTCAGATTAATTTTTCCACCTTTATTCTCTCCCTGGCCTCATCGGTCCAGATCAATCTCGGCCTGATCCCCCATCCTGTGACGAACAAATCCGAGGTCGATCTGGTCTCGGCCAAACAGACGATCGACATTCTGGGAATCATGGATGAAAAAACAAGGGGAAACTTGAACCGGGAGGAGGAGCAGATCTTAAAGCAGGTTCTTTTTGAATTGCGCCTGCAATATGTGGAGGTTTCGAAGAAATGAATTTCCAGAACAAAAAAATCCTCATCCTTCTTTTTCTGGGGGTGATCGCCGGCAGTTATCTGTTGGGGGATTATTTTTTGGGTGACGGCCAAAAGACGACAGACAGCGGACAGACAAAGCCGACGCCCGAGACATCGGGATATTTTCATTCCTTGGCCGAGAATTTGAAAATTCCCAAGGCGGTCAGCATCGCGCCACCGGCCAGTTTTGCGGAGTTGTCCAAAAAATTGAGCCCGGCTGTTGTCAATATTGCAACCGCCAAGGATATTCCACCCAGGCGGTTCACGCCGTGGGGGGGCGATCCCTTCCCGAATGCCACGCACAAAAAAAGAATACAAAACAGCCTGGGGACCGGTTTTATCATCAACGAAGCGGGGAATATTCTCACCAATAACCATGTCATCGAGGGGGCCGATGAGATTATCGTCACGCTGGCCGACGGCCGTGAGATCGAGGCCTCCGTTGTTGGACGCGACAAACGTCTGGACATTGCCGTCATTCGCCCGAAAGAGGCGGGAACATATCCATATGCGCCGCTGGGCGATTCCGATGCGCTTGAAGTGGGGGACTGGGTGGTGGCCATCGGCAACCCGTTCGGGCTTGGCCACACGGTGACCGCCGGCATTGTTTCGGCCAAGGCGCGGGTCTTGGGGGCCGGACCGTACGACGATTTTATCCAGACCGATGCCTCCATCAATCCGGGAAACAGCGGCGGACCGCTTTTCAACATCCAGGGTGAAGTTGTGGGAATCAACAGCGCGATCATCGCCACCGGGCAGGGGCTTGGTTTTGCGATTCCCGTCAATATGGCCAAGGAGGTGATTCCCCAGTTGATCACCACAGGGGCGGTTTCGCGCGGGTGGATGGGGGTGGCCATCGGCGACCTTGCTCCGGCCGAGGCAAAACGGCTGGGGCTCGATTCGGTGCAGGGGGCCTACGTTGCCGAGGTGATCCCGGGGGGGCCCGCCGATCAGGCGGGAATCCGTACGGGCGATCTGGTAGTGGAATTCAACGGTGAGACGGTGAAGAGTTCCCATTCCTTTCCCTCGATGGTGGCGCGGTTAAAGCCGGGAACGGTTGTCTCTGTTGTTTTTCTGCACGAGGGAGAAAAATTTGAGAGGAAAGCGACACTTGGTTCTCTTGATCAGCCGCAGGGACAGGCGGCTCAAACCGGACAGTCTGTCGGCGGCAAGCTCGGCATTTCGGTGCGCGATCTGACGGCAACGGAAAAACGGAGTGTCGAAGGAGGGGTTGTTGTTGAAGAGGTTGAAAGGGGGAGCCTCGCCCAGTCGGTTGGCATTCGCGAGGGGGATTTGCTTTTGGAGCTGAATGGCCGGACGATTGCCGATCTCAAGGATTTCAAGGAAGGTCTGGCGATGATCCGGCAGGGGGAAGTCATTCGGTTGGGCTTGGCCCGCGGACCGAACATCTATTATTTTGCTTTTAGAAAAGAATAATGCACACCGACAAACTCACCATCAAGGCCCAGGAAGCCTTATCCGACGCCCAGAATCTGGCGCTGGAACACGAGCAACAACAGGTGGAGGTGGAGCATCTTCTGGCTGTTCTGCTACATCAAAAAGAGGGAATTGTCCTCCCTCTGGTCCAAAAAATCGGCGCTGATCCTGCGGTTATCGCCCGGATCGTTGAAGCCGAAATCGAAAAGTTTCCCCGCGTTTCCGGCGCCGCCGGCGAATATGTCTCGCCGAAAATACGCATTCTCCTGAATCAGGCCGAAAAAGAGGCCGAACGCCTGAAAGATGACTATGTCTCGACCGAGCATCTCCTCATTGCCATTGCGGAATCGAAGGAGACGCGTGCCGCGGCCATCCTGAAAAAAAACGGAATCACGCGTGACGCGATTTTTCATGTTTTGGTTTCCATCCGTGGCAATCAGCGGATCACCGATCCGAATCCCGAGGAAAAATATCAGGCGCTTGAACGTTACGCGCGCGATTTGACGGCCCTGGCCCGTCAGGGAAAGCTCGATCCGGTTATCGGCCGCGACGAAGAAGTAAGGCGCGTTGTTCAGGTTTTGTCCCGTCGGACCAAAAACAACCCGGTATTGATCGGGGAGCCGGGGGTCGGCAAAACCGCGATTGTCGAGGGGCTGGCCGGCCGAATCGCCAACGGAGACATCCCCGAAACGCTCAAGGACAAAAAGGTGGTGGCGCTCGATTTGGGGAGTCTCATCGCCGGCACCAAATACCGCGGCGAGTTTGAAGACCGCCTCAAGGCGGTGATGAAGGAGATTGTCCAATCCAACGGTCAGATCATTCTTTTTATCGACGAACTCCACACCCTCGTCGGCGCCGGCGCGGCGGAAGGAGCGGTGGATGCCTCCATCCTTTTGAAGCCGGCGTTGGCGAGGGGCGAGCTTCGCTGTGTGGGGGCGACAACACTCAACGAATACAGAAAGCATGTTGAAAAGGATGCCGCGCTCGAGCGGCGGTTCCAACCGGTGTTTGTCGGCGAGCCGACGGTTGAAGATACTATTGCCATTCTTCGCGGCTTGAAAGAACGCTACGAAATCCATCACGGCGTGCGCATTCAGGACGCGGCGCTGGTGGCGGCGGCGACCCTTTCGCACCGGTATATCGCCGACCGGTTTCTGCCGGACAAGGCGATCGACCTCGTGGACGAGGCGGCCTCGAAACTGCGGATCGAAATCGCCTCCATGCCCTCCGAGATCGACGAAATTGAGCGGAAGATCACCCAACTGCAGATAGAAAAACAGGCATTGGGAAAGGAAAAAGATGTGCCCTCTGCCGAGCGGCTCACAAAAATCGACAAGGAATTGGGCGCCCTTCAGGACAAATCGAAAGGGATGAAGGCCCATTGGCAGAACGAAAAAGAGGCGATCGCCCGGATTCGAAAGATCAAGGAGGAAATCGAGCAGACAAAAACCGCTTCGGAAAAGGCCGAACGGCAGGGGGATTTAAACAAGGCGGCGGAGTTGAAATACGGCACCCTTCACGAACTGGGGAAAAAGCTGGAGGAGGAAAACAAAAAACTCTTAAACCTTCAGAAAAATCAGAAGATGCTCCGCGAAGAGGTGGGGGAGGAGGATATCGCCGAAATTGTGGCCCACTGGACCGGTATTCCCGTATCAAGGATGCTGGAAGGGGAGGCGCAGAAACTTATTCACATGGAGGAGCGTTTAAAGCAGAGGGTGATTGGACAGGATCATGCGGTCAACAAGGTCTCCAATGCCGTCCGTCGGGCCCGCGCCGGTCTTCAGGATGTGAACCGTCCAATCGGTTCGTTTATCTTTTTGGGTCCCACCGGCGTCGGAAAAACCGAAACGGCCAAGACACTGGCTGAATTTTTGTTCGACAACGATCAGGCGATGGTTCGGGTTGATATGTCGGAGTTCATGGAAAAGCACTCGGTGGCGCGGTTGATTGGCGCCCCTCCCGGTTACGTCGGTTACGAAGAGGGGGGTTATCTTACCGAAGCGGTCCGCCGCCGTCCCTACGCCGTGATTCTTTTGGACGAGATTGAAAAGGCGCATCCGGATGTTTTTAATATTCTTCTCCAGATTTTAGACGACGGCCGTTTGACTGATGGACAGGGGCGTACGGTCGATTTCAAGAATACGGTGATCATCATGACAAGCAATGTCGGTTCGCAGGTGATCCTCGAGGCGGGGGAAAACAGGAAGAAGGCGGAAAAGGAGATTGCGGCGATGCTAAAGACCACCTTCAAGCCGGAATTTCTCAATCGGATTGACGATATTGTTTATTTCAACTCATTGGATGAGGAGGCCATCCGCAAGATCGTCGATATTCAGGTGCGCCATTTGGCGGGCCTCCTGGAGAAAAGAAAGATAACGATCGATTTTTTCCCCCCCGTTCTCGATCTGTTAGGCCACACCGGTTATGATCCGGTCTTTGGTGCCCGTCCGCTCAAACGGACGATTCAAAAACTCATCCAAGACCCCCTCTCACTCGAAATCCTTTCCGGAAATTTCAAAGAAGGGGACCATATTTGCGCCGATCTGTCGTCAAAAGGGGATATCCAATTTAAGAAATAGGTATTACTTTATTTAAATGTAATACTATTCAAGTATTGACTTAAATTTATTAGAGGTTATACTTAAAACAGATC
>JACQOY010000031.1 GCA_016207765.1 Deltaproteobacteria bacterium
GGATGTCTTCCCGCCAAGCCACATTGATCATCGCCGCCCCGGAGGCCGATTCCAACCTCTATTACGCCTGCCGCTTTCTGGCCCCGGACCCCATCATCTATTTTGAAACCGGGGATAAAAAACATCTCGTCCTCTCCGACCTCGAGATCGATCGGGCGCGTGAACAGGCAGATGTCGACAAAATTCTCTCTCTTGCCGACACTCTCAAGGGTCTTCGAAAGCAGAAAAAAAGTTCTGCACCCATTTACACCCGCATTGTCGACCTGATTTTCAAGGCCAAAAAAATAAGGGAAATCGTCGTTCCGGCCAATTTTCCGGCGCAATATTTTCAGGCCTTGAAAGGCTTTGGCTACAGGATGACGGTGAAAGCAGATCCATTTTTTGAGGCGCGATTGATCAAGTCTCCGGAGGAAAAAAAGCTGATCCGCCATGCGTTGAAACAGGTGGAAACGGCGTTGGGAGAAACGGTCCATTTTCTTCAAACATGCAAAATCAGGGGAAAATATGTTTATCACGGGCGGGAAAAAATCACCTCCGAATTTCTTCAGAACCAAATCAATTCACGTCTCATGGAGCTTGGGTGCGTCGCCAATCACACCATTGTCGCCTCGGGCCCACAGGGGAGCCTGCCGCACCATGAAGGAAGCGGCCCCATTCTGGCCCACACGCCGATCATTTTTGATATTTTTCCGCGCGACAGCCGTAGCCGGTACTTTGCCGACATGACACGGACCATGGTGAAAGGAAAAGCAAGTGCCGAGGTGAAGAAAATGTATCAGGCCGTTTTGGAGGCCAATACCCGCGGTCGGGAAATGGCTTCGGCCGGTGTCACCGGCAAGGCCGTCCATCTGGCCGCCACCGTCTGCATGGAGAAAAGGGGTTTTAAGACGGGGAAGATGAACGGGTGCATGCAGGGTTTTATCCACTCAACCGGACACGGTCTGGGACTCGATATTCACGAACTCCCATCGGTCAGCCTGGCCGGGGGAAAATTGAAAACGGGAAATGTCATTACCATTGAACCGGGGCTCTACTACCGGAAACATGGCGGGATCCGGATTGAGGACGTGGTGTACGTGACAAAAAACGGGTCTGAGGCATTGACAAAATTTCCGCGGGTTTTGGAGGTTGATCGTTTGTAGGGGCGCGATTCATCGCGCCCGGGGAAGGGCGTAACCGCATACCCCACAAGGGGGCTCCTTCGGTGAAGAGCGGCCACCCTTTACAGCGTAAGCAGTCCCTCTTTATGGGATGTGGTGGGGTTGCCCTGCCTGGAGGGCGGCCACCCCATAAAGAGGGGCCATTCAGGCACAGGGCCGCCCCTACATCAAATGTCCGACAAAATCTCCTTCCTCTTCTGCTGGTATTCCTGCTCGCTGATCAGTTTTTCCGCCTTCAACTTTTCCAACTGACGCAAGCGTCCCGCCACATCGGCGGATGTAGATGTTGAAGGAGAGCTTGTCGTCGACACAGATGGTGCAACACCGCTTTCCTCTTCGTCCGTCTTCTTCTTTTTCTTTTCCTTCTTGGCCTTTTTACCCTTCATCGCCTCTTCCTCCGCCCTCTGCTCCTCCTCTTGTTCGATATGCGCCTGTTGGACGAAATCGTAATTGGTATCGAGGACGATTTCGGTGGCTGATGTATAGGAAAGCTGTTGCCCCTCATTGGCCTCGAGGGTCACCCGCAGGGACTTGGCGTTCCGAACGGCCCGGTCCATCTGAGCCGAGGCCTCGTAGTCGCCGGTAATTTTGGCAAAAAGTTTGGCAAACTGAAAATGAATGCCGTCATCCGCGGCCCAGACATTTCCCATGGTCAGACGGTCATTCCGCAGGATGAAAAAGGGGCGTTTGTGAATGATTGAAAAATTCACCACCTGGTCGGGAGTGGCCTTGGCCAACGCCTCGACAATGAAGGGGGCGTATTTCCGCGCCTCGTAGGAATTAAACACATCGGCCGAATCGATTTCCTTCTTCAAAACATACCGTTTGGAAATTTTGATGGACAGAAGCATCCCTTCCATCTGCTCCACCGTCAAAGCGGTATAGGGATGTTTCAATGAACCAAGCGGCACACTTTTGGGCGAAGCCTTGTCGATTTTTACCCAATTGATCCGCTGTCGATAAACATAGTCGGCATCAGCCAGGGCAAAGCCCGATTGCAGGAAAGCAAGGGAAAGAAACAAAAAAACACTAAAAAGTTTCATGGGATATATTTTTTAGTCCGGGGTTACCTGCGGAGCTTTTTCTTCCGCAAGCTGGTCGGGCTCGTTTGCTTCCGGCTCCGCTTCATTGTCATCGATTGTTTTTGCAGAATCTTTCTCCACAACATCCTCTTCTTCCACAATAGTCTTGCGCTTTGGGGAAGAAGACTTCACAGGGGCCTCTTCATTACGAAGCACGAGGTATGACTTGACCTCTTTAACCCCGGCTTGCTGTTCCGCCATTTCGATGGCCCGATAAATTTGGTCCTGCGACTCAACCCGACCGCGCAGGCTGACCACCCCTTTCCAGGTATCGATATCGATCTGGAAAGCCTTTATCGTCTTGTCTTTCATGAACCTGGTTTTGAGCTTGTTGGTGATAACGGCGTCATCCAGCGTCTCCCCCATACTTCGGCGCGTAGCGGTGGCAGAGCAGTGGATCAGTGCCGGCAAGGCAAAAATCATTAAAAACAGGGAAAAAAAGCGTTTGTTCATAATTTTGTATGTTTCGTCCTGCGGCGAAACACCACGAGTTGCATGTGATTCACCCACCAAACCCTTGCGAAATTTACACAGCAACAAAGAAAGGCGACTTTTACTTCAATCACCCGGTGGTGTCAACTCTTCGAGAAGACACCGGGTAAACTCTTTCAACGAACCATTCCACATCATCGGTCTGTTTATCCCGTAAAAAACTCGGCCCCTCCTTGAAATGGCCCCCTTGTGCGGTGGGGCCGAAAATCAGATTGTTTTTTTCGGGATCGAAACTCGGGGGCTTGCCCCCGAGAATTTCATCCGGTCATTTATTTGTTTTGAAAGCCGCTTTATTTATGGTAAAAGGGCCTATGGTTGACACTCCAACAAGCGGCGGCTCAATTCCCACAGGACAACCGGCTCAAGCCGTTCAACCGGTTTCCCCCGCCCCCGGCGGACCGGCAACCCCTTCACCAACAAGCACCCGTTCGATCGTGGCGCTGGTTCTGGGGATCCTTTCCCTTACCTGTTGCGGCTTTTTTAGCGGTGTTCCGGCTATTTTTTTGGGCCGGGCTGAACTGCAGGGCATCGACGCCGGCCAAATTCCGGCCTCCAACCGGACCCTTGCCAAGGTCGGGATGGTCTTGGGAATTATTGGAACCGCCCTTTCCTGTTTGGGAACTCTCGTCTACGTGGCCCTCATCGCCCTTGGAATATCCAGCGGAATGATGCAGAACATGTAGGCGGCAGGGTTCTATGCGCATCATTTCCGGTTTGGCCAAAGGGAGAAGACTCTACGGCCCAAAAAGTCCGTCGATTCGTCCCGTTTCCGACAAGGTAAAAGGGGCTCTTTTTAACATTCTTCCCTCCCTGGAAGGATGTCGTGTCCTCGATTTGTTTGCCGGAAGCGGAAGTGTGGGGCTGGAGGCGGCCAGCCGTGGGGCCGATCACGTGGTCTTTGTCGACGCCTCGCCACAGGCACTGGCCCTTCTTCAAAAAAACATCCGGCAGTGCGGCTTTGAAAGACAGACAACCGTTATTCGCGGCACGGTGCCGGAAATCATCAAACGCCTCGCCCGCAAGGAATTGAAATTCGACGCCATCTTTGTCGATCCCCCATACGATAAAAATCTGGTCAATCCGACGCTTGAAGCCTTGATCGAGAATAAACTCATTGACGCTCAAACGGATATCATAATAGAACATTCTCCGCGTGAAGTGCCCGATTGCGGCGGCCTTGCCGTCGCAGACCAAAGAAAATATGGGCAGACCTTCGTCACTTTTATGAGATTACCGAGTCATTCGGAATAGCTTGGTGTTCGTCTCATGTGCCAAGTGATGTTTCGCCACTGAACGAAACATACAAAAATATGAAAATCGCCCTTTGCCCCGGATCTTTCGACCCTCCAACCGACGGTCATATCAATATCATCGACCGCGGATTGCGCATTTTCGACAAAATCATCGTGGCGGTGGCCATTAATCGTTCTAAAAAAGCGGTCTTCGAGCCGGAAGAACGTGTCGCCATGCTAAGGGAGCTTTTGAAAGACAAAAAGGAGATCGAAATCGACTCCTTCGAGGGGCTTTTGGTCGATTACTGCCGCAAGAAAAAAATCAGCACGATCCTGCGCGGAATCAGGACGGTTTCCGATTACGAATACGAACTCCAAATGTCGCTCGCCAACCGGATATTGAATCCGGACATTGAAACCATATTCATGATGACGGAAGGGCGGTATTCCCACATCAGTTCATCAATCATCAAGGAGGTCATTGCGTTTGGCGGTTCCGGAAACGGCATGATTCATTCGCTGGTTGAAAAAAAATTAAAGGAAAAATTGAGGAAAAAATGAAACTCACCCAACGCGTTCAACGCATCAAACCCTCTCCCACGCTCGCCATCGACGCCAAGGCAAAGGCCTTGAAGGCCCAAGGGATTGATGTGGTCGGCTTTGGGGCCGGCGAGCCCGACTTCGATACGCCCGAAAACATCAAACGGGCGGCGATTCTTGCCATCGAAAACGGCTTCACCAAATACACCGCGGTCGGCGGAATCGACGCTCTCAAAGACGTCCTTATCGAAAAACTCAAAAAGGACAACGGCCTCACCTATTCACGCGAAGAAATTCTCGTCTCGTGCGGCGGCAAACATTCCCTCTACAACATCGCCCAGGCCTTGTTCGAGGCGGGAGACGAGGTAATTATCCCCGCCCCCTATTGGGTCAGCTATCCCGACCAGGTTTTGTTGAACGACGCCAAACCGGTCATCCTCGAAACAACCGACAAAACCGGTTTCAAGGTCCTGCCGCAACAACTGGAAAAAGCGATCACCCCAAAAACGAAGGCGTTTATCCTGAATTCCCCCTCAAATCCCACCGGAGCCGCCTACACGAAAGAAGAACAGGAAAAACTGGCGGCGATCATCGTCAAGCACGGAATCCTCTGCATTTCGGACGAGATCTACGAAAAAGTCGTCTACGACGGCTTTCGCCATGTGAGCATCGCCTCGCTGGGGGAAGAAATCAAAAAACTGACCATTACGGTCAACGGCGCTTCCAAGGTTTATTCAATGACCGGCTGGCGGATGGGTTTTTCAGCCGGCCCCAAAGAATGGATTTCCGCCATGACCAAGATCCAGGGGCAAGTCACCTCCAACATCAATTCCATCACCCAAAAGGCTTGTGTGGAGGCTTATCAGGGCCCCCAGGATGCGGTTGTCAAAATGGTGTCCGAATTCGGACGCCGCCGCGATACGATTGTCGGCCGTTTGAACGCAATTCCCGGGGTCACCTGCCTCAAACCCAAAGGGGCCTTTTACGTCTTCCCGAACATTTCCTCCCTTTTCGGCAAAAAAACCCCTGCGGGAAAAAAGATCATCAACTCTGCGGAATTTGCGTCGTATCTTTTGGAAAATCACAAAGTGGCGGTTGTTTCCGGGGAGGGCTTCGGTGCCGAGGGCTTTATCCGGCTTTCCTACGCCACATCGATGGAAAACATCCAAAAGGGGCTGGACCGGATTGAGGAAGCGGCAAAGAAATTAATGTAGGGGCAATTCGTGAATTGCCCCTACGGAGACCTTCTTTCCAAAATCAAATCGTAGAAATCCTCCAATGTGCCGGAGGTCGGGGCAAGGGTTGTCGCATCCTGCACATCGCGGACACCATCCGCGGTAATCTCGAACTCAAAGTCACCGGCAAATTTTTCATAAACCGTGCTGAAAGGGACAACAATTCCGTTAAGCGTAAAACTCTCCCCCGTTCCGTCAAAGGTAATGGTGTAGTAGGTGTCGCACAACTCCTCTGTCGGCGCCGAAAGCTGAACATCCACTCCTTCCGGAATTCGGTTCAGGAACGTACAGGGAATAGAGACGGTTTTTTCCTCGAAATCAAACGCCGTGCTATCGGGGAAAAAAGCAAACCCGATCCGGAGATAATTTTTTTCCGGCGTAAACTCGAGATGGGTCGAAAAACCGGACGGGTTGTAGGTGAGACTGCTAATATCCGTGCTTGCAGTGCTTCCAGACGACACGTTCTCATCCGATGAAACGGAACCAGCCCCCGAACAGGCGCCGAGAAGAAACAGGAAAAGAAGAATAAAGGAGAGTGACCGCATTAACTATGGATAATAGCAAGAGCCGTGCCAAGAATGAAGTTGTCTATTATATTTATAACTCATTGTAATAAATGGATATGTTTACTTTTCGTCCAATGGACGAAGGGGCTTTTTTCTCATCAAGATGGGATGATTCTCATTTTGAGAGAAAAATCCTCTTCATCACCAGCGCCACAAAAATACCCCCCGCCACGTCGACGATATAATGCTGTTTGAACGTCAAGGTAGAGATGGAAATGATCACGGCAAGAAACAAAAACCATGGGGCGAAGCGGGGCCGGTAAACATGCAGGGTAAAATACGAGAGAAAGGCGTAAGTCACATGCAAAGAGGGAAGGCAATTGACCGCAGGCGAATCGAGTTTTAAAAAGGCATCGGTCATGGACAAAAGCCAACCCGAATTCGGCGGAATAACGGGCCTTAAGACAAATTCAACCGGATAGAATATCCAGACAATCTGGTGAATCGTCAGGGCGACAAGAAAAGACCAAAACGTGGCTTTAAGACTTTCAGTTGTGCGAAGCAAAAGGAATGCAATGAGGGGGGTTGCATAAACCAGAATGTAAATAAAAAAAGTCCAGGGGAGAAAGGGAATATCCCTCTCCCACACAATCATCGGTGCATGCAAAACCCCTTTTGACACAACATAATGGGCGATAAGAAAATAAGTGGCGACAAAATAGGCGGCGAATACGACGGCGACAAAAAAACGAAGGTGGTGTTTCAAATTTTCTCCCCGAATACTTCCGCCGTAAACGTCTCGATCTCCAGATCCCCTTCCCGCCACGCAGACGGGGGGAGACCGGCCTTGAGACAGGTATACGAGAGAAATTCCTCGCGCGACCAATTCTCCTCTATGGCCACCTGCGGCAGAAGAACCCCCCTGAAAAAACCCTTGGCGACACAAAGCCCGTGTATGCCCACCTTGATCTCCTGGACATCGCTGATTTTCTGCCGGGGGGAAAGGACCGAAATTTCGATCTGCAACTCCTCAAGTTCGGAGGCCAAGACAGGGGGAAAACGCGGATCTTTCGTGGCGGCGGCCAGCGCCATCTGTTGGACGGTGCTGTAGAGAGGATCGGGCGCATCGAAGCGGCCGATGCACCCGCGCAACAGGGAGCCTTTGTGAAGGGTTACAAAGGCCCCCCCAGGCCGGTTCAGATTGTCGGAAGAAGGCTTGGGATCGGCCCTTTTTCCCCCGGAAAGCGAGGTTTCGAGCATCCGGCGGGCAATAGAAAGAAGCTCCTCTTTTTCCTTTTCAGACAGCATGAGATAATATTATCATAAAGAAAGGCAGAGCTTTGCTATTATTTTTTGGAGCAATTTTGTTCCCATGAAAAAAAATTCTTCTTTGACCGGAAAAAATATTGTCCTTGGCGTGACAGGCGGCATTGCCGCCTACAAGAGCTGTGAGATTGTCCGTCTTTTGACCGCCGAGGGGGCGGATGTCCATGTCGTGATGACGCGGGGCGCGACGCAGTTTGTCACCCCGATGACCTTTCAGGCCCTTTCGCGCAATACCGTCCGGACCGATATTTTCAATCTGACCGAAGAATCGGAGATGGGGCACATTCAACTGGCCGACAAGGCCGATCTGATTCTTGTTGCCCCGGCTACCGCCGATTTTATCGCAAGGGTGGCGCATGGCATTTGCGACGATCTACTTTCAACGGTTGTCTGCGCGACAAAGGCCCCGGTTCTTTTTGCTCCGGCCATGAACGTGAACATGTATGAGAATAAAATCGTCCAGGAAAATATCGCCACGCTGAAACGTCATGGATATATGACGATCGGCCCGGCCACGGGCGATCTGGCGTGCGGGTGGGAAGGAATGGGACGGATGGAGGAGCCGGAGGCGATTGTGGCAGAAGTAAAAAAGAGATTGATGTCCAAGATCAAGGCGGTGCGTTAATCATTTTTGCAATTGCGAGAAAGCAGAAATCAGAAAGCCGAGAGCGGAAATCAGATGAAATGCATTTTCTGCTTTCGGCTTTCCGCTTTCTGCTCACTAATTTCTCGCTTTTGCCGGACATGTCCAAGCTCACCTTCCTCATCACCGCAGGCCCAACGCAGGAGCCGGTTGATCCTGTTCGCTACCTTTCCAACCGTTCGTCGGGAAAGATGGGTTATGCGTTGGCCAAAGCGGCGCGAGCAATGGGGCACCGTGTTTTGCTGATCAGCGGACCGACGTCGTTGGCAGTGCCCAAGGGGGTCAAACTTCTTTCGATCACAACCGCATCGGATATGCACCGCGCCGTGATGAGGAACTTCAGGACGGCCGATGTGATTATCAAAGTGGCCGCCGTAGCCGATTATCGGCCTGCCTGGACGCAAAGTAAAAAAATCAAAAAGACGGGCAAGCCGCTAACACTCAAATTGATTCCGAGTCCCGATATTTTGAAAGAGCTGGGGCGCAAAAAGCGAAAAAACCAGATATTGGTCGGCTTTGCCGCCGAAACCGACCGCGGCCTTCCCAAC
>JACQOY010000245.1 GCA_016207765.1 Deltaproteobacteria bacterium
AAGAAAGAATTCCCCGCAATCCATGATGAAAGGAAGCTCCGTATAGCTTGTTTCAGCCGAGGCGAGTAAGGAGGCGATCCGGTCATCCTGCCGGATGGTGTTCAACGTCTCTTCGATCCGTTTCCTGATTTTTCCGTCGGGGTCGGCCTGCTGTTGGTTGATCAGAGCCTGTTCGATGACCGTTTCCTGGTTTCCATAGGTTTTCAGATCGAGGAACTGCATGATCTCGTGGATCAAGAGGCCCCATTGAATGGGGGAGACCAGTGACAAGCGACAAGTGACAAGTGACCCAATGCTTTTAGTCCCTGGTCCCTGGTCCCTGGTCCATGGTCTGATTCCATAAACATACCGCAACTCATATTCCTTTTCGCACCGCAAAAATGTTTCGATCTCCGAGACGGTGTAGGTGGGTTTGAATGAGGTAACCGGTGACCGGTGACCGGTAACCGGTGACTTAAAGCTTTTGGTCTCTGGTCCCTGGTCACTAGTCACTGGTCTCTTGGCATCATCGGCAAGCACATCCTCCAACCGTGTCGCCAACCCCGCCCAGCGGGTTTGGCTGTCGTCGAAATCGAGCTTCGTGAAGAGATGGATCGCCTCCCGCCGTTCGTCTTCCAGAAGGATCCAGAGCCATTCATTCCAATTCCTTGAATCGGCCAAACGGCCGGAGCCCGGCCGGCAAATTTTCTTTTTGGGATCTTTCAGAAACAAGACAAGCTCCTTTTGGGAACGGGTCAGGGCCACGTAGAGAAGCCTTTTCATTTCTTCCCGGTTTTCCCACGCCTCCCTTTCCTTCAATTCGTGGAAAAGGGGAGGTTCCGCGAGCTCGATTTTCAAGCCCCGGGCCGGTTCCGGCGATTTTTTTCTGGAGGCGACTCCCTGTTCGGTGTCGAAAAGAAAATCGGCCCCATCACTCTTGGCCGGTGCATACAACTGGGGGAGAAAGACGCGTTCAAATTCCAGCCCCTTGGCTGAATGCATGGTCATGAGTTGCACGCATCCCGGCGCTGTTTTAACGTCGAACGCCTCGATGTCCTTCTCGCCGTTCCCGATGGCGGTGATGATTTCGTTCAAACGTTTCAGATCCGCCTGTTCCGCCGTTTCGATGTCATCCATCAGGCAAAGCCATTGCTCCACGTTAAGCCGGCTGACGATATTGTCGGTTGGAAGAAGACCCAGGTCGTCGACAACAATCTTGAGAAGGTTCGAAGCGGGAAGGGCTGTTTTGAGTTTTTCCCAGCGTGTTATCCGGGAAACGAGGCCTTCCCACTTTTTTTGGTCGGTTTCGTCAAGGAACAAATCGGGAGTGAAGGGGGAGATCAAATGAGACGGCTGGTTTCGGATGTATTTTTCAATGAAAGCTTCCGACAGGTTAAAAAATCCGGAGCGAAGAACGGCGGTTTGTGTGATGAGATGATGGTTTCCCGCCAGATAGTTCAGGAGATGCATCAAATCCCGGATTTCCGGCTCATCCAGAAGGTGACGGGTGCGGGTGACCAAAACCGGAATCCCCGCATTTTCCAGTTCCTCCCGGTAGATGGCCATCGGCCTTGAGGTCCGGAACAGAAGGGCGGTTCTTTCCCGTTCCTCCGCTGACAGGTTTTGCTCTTTTAAATATTGGGCGATCCAGCGCGCCTCAAGACGGCGGAGCTTGTCGATGGAAAGTTTGTCTCCCGGAGCAACGACTATTTTCAATTCGCCGGTAGTCTGGTGATGCACTGAAACCAGAGGATGATAAAGAGCGGAGATTCCCTCTTCGTTGAAAAGGGGGGTGCATACCTTGTTGATGATGTCCGCCAGACGGGGAGGGACGCGGAAACTTTCGTCCAGTTGAACGATTTGGCCCCCCTGGCTTGTGATTTGCCCGGCCACTTTCCTGAAGATGGATGCCTCTGCCCGCCGGAAGCGGTAAATTGATTGTTTGGGGTCGCCGACGACAAAAAGTGTATTGACCCCCGGTTCCACAAGGGTCTCGATGATTTGCGCCTGCAGGGGGCTTGTGTCCTGGAATTCATCGACCATGACATGGAGAAAACGACGACGGATTCTGGAGGCCGTTTCCTTGTTTTCGCGCAACAACCTCAAAGAGAGGATTTCAAGATCGTCAAAGGTCAACGCGGCCGATTTTATTTTCTCATCCAGCCAGCGGGAAAACAGGCCGCCCGCATCGTCCAAGATGGCGGCGTCTTCCTCATCCGCCGCGGCCAGGATTTGCCTTTGGACAAAAAGATGGGGCGACTGGAAAAATTTCCGGTAAATTTTCACCAAACGATAAAAACCGAACCGCTCAAAGGCCTCGGTCACCGCCGGGTTTTTTTCTTTCAGTCTCGAGTGAAGATGATTGGTGATATGGATGTTCCGTTCCACCGCCTCCTCGCCCTCGTTTAGAATCGCAAAGGCCGGGTCGAGTCCCAAAAGGGGGCCGTATCGGCGGAGCAGGCGGGTTAAAAAAGAGTGAACCGTTCCTACCTGCAGGAACCCTTCATCCTCTGGTCGGATGATTTTTTTGTCCAGGATCCTCTGTTTGATTTCGTTGGCCGCTTTTTCAGTGAACGTGAAGGCCAATATCCGGTGGACGGGCACCTTTAGGTCGTCGATCAAATATTGGTAGCGTTCAGTAAGGACAAGCGTCTTGCCGGAGCCGGCCCCGGCCACAACCGCCAACGGGCGGTCAACCGTTTGAACGGCGGCGGTTTGGGTGGGGGTTAGGGACATGAGGAATATCTCGGTGAAAAGCGGGGGTGAGTCAAGAAACGATTTAATTGAAAAACCGAATCTCGTGCATCGGATAATGTTTTTTATTGCGCGTACACAAAAAATCCCCCTCCAGAAGAGAGGTTGCGGCGATGAGGCAATCGTCCAGTTGCAGGGAATGCGATTTATGTTCCGCTTTCAACTCTCCGGCCCGTTCGGCTATTTCAAACGAGACAGGAATAACCCTCAGGCTCGACAGGAGTTTGTAGGTTTCTTCCCGCTCCGACATTTTCATGCCCGCGATAACTTCCCCAATGCTGATCGCGGAACAAAAGGCCTCGTGCTGGATGCCGATATCAATAAGAAGCTTTCTGGCCGAAGGTTTGCGACGGAGCGAATCGATG
>JACQOY010000246.1 GCA_016207765.1 Deltaproteobacteria bacterium
CCCTCCCAACCTCCCCTTACAAAGGGGAGGAGGAAAACTTTTTACCACACAAGAGAGAGATCAAACAACCACATTATCAATCAACCGCGTCTTTCCGATAAAAACGGCGACGGCGAAAAGGGTTTCCCCCTTCTGATATTTGTTGATAGGTTGGATTGATTCGGCAGAAACGCATGTGACATAATCGATTCGCGCTGATTTCTCCCGGCGAATTTCATTTTTAAGCAGACTAAGGAGCCGCCCCAAATTTTTTTCCCCTTTGCGGACCGCCTCCCTTGTCTTTTTTAAGCCGCGGAAGAGACAAAGGGCCGCCTTTCGTTCAACCGGGGACAAATAGACGTTGCGGGAACTCATCGCCAGACCGTCCTTTTCGCGAACGGTATCGACACCGACCATTTGGATCGGCATATTCAGGTCTTTGACCATTCGCTTGAGGACGGCAAACTGCTGAAAATCTTTTTTGCCGAAAAAGGCGATGTCGGGCTGAATCAGGTTGAACAATTTGGCAACAATCGTTGTCACCCCCCGAAAATGGTCGGGGCGGGATCGTCCGCAGAGTTCTTGAGTAGCTCGCGTCACCTCGACATACGTCTCAAATCCCTCCGGATACATGGCCTCCATTCGGGGCATGAAAACATAATCAACCCCCGCCCTTCTCGCCTTGGCCAGATCTCCCCTCGGGTCACGCGGATAGCGCTTGAAATCCTCCTTCGGTCCAAACTGGGTGGGATTCACAAAGATGGTGAGAACCAGAATATCAGCAGACCTCCGGGCTTTCTTAAGAAGCGTGACATGCCCCTCATGGAGATAACCCATGGTGGGGACAACGGCGATGGTTTTTCCCCGCCTTTTAAGGCTTGTGCAAGATTTCTGAATTTGATTGGGAGAGATGATTACCTTCAACTTTTTTTCTTCTCTTCCGCCTTCACCGCCACCAGATCGCGGTGGACGCTCTGTTCTTCGCCGGGAAAGACCCCGCTTTTGACTTCGGCAATATATTCCGAAAAGGCCCTGTTCACAACCTCGTGGAGATCGGCATAGCCCTTCACAAAACGGGGCTTAAAATCGGGGTTGGCGCCGAGAATGTCATAGCAAACCAGGACCTGCCCCGAGCAATGCGGGCCGGAACCGATCCCGATGGTGGGAATTTGCACCGACCGGGTGATCTGTTCGGCAACTTCCAATGGAATCCCCTCCAAAAGGAGCGAAAAAGCCCCTGCCTCTTCCATGATCTTGGCGTCGTCAAGGATGATTTCCGCATCCTTTTTGGTTTTTCCCTGAACCTTGTAACCTCCCATGGTGTGAATCGATTGGGGCTTCAAGCCGACATGGGCCATCACAGGGATGCCGATCTTGTTTAAGTACCAGACCAGGTCGGCCATTTCCTCCCCCCCTTCGATCTTCACCGACTCGGCGCCGGCCTTGAGGAGTAGACCGGCATTTTTGACCCCTTCTTCGTAGCTTGCCTGGTAGGAGAGAAAGGGCATGTCGGCCATGATGTGCACCCGGGTAACCCCACGCGCCACACATTTGGTGTGATAGATCACGTCTTCGATGGAAACACCCAATGTATCTTTTCGCCCCTGAATGACCATTCCCAGTGAATCGCCGACAAGAATCATGTCGGCCCCCGCCTCATCTGCAAGGCTTGCCATGGTGGCATCATAGGCGGTGATCATGGTGATTTTTTCGCCGTTCTGACGCATTTTGAGGAGCTTCGGAACGGTGATTTTCTCGGCGGCCTGTTTGATGTGCTGGGACATAAGTTACCTCGAATCAATGGTTACGTAATGCTTCTCCTTGCCCCCCTTCACCATATGATACAACTCTTTCTTCAATATTTCATAGTCTTTTGGATTTTTCACAAAATCGAGTCCGGAGGTATTGACGACAAGCAACGGAGATTCCGAATATTTAAAGAAAAATTGGCTGTAGGCCTGGGCCACCTTTTCCACATAGTCCCCTTTTAATCCCTTTTCAAAGGCCGATTTTCTCTTCTTGACGCGGTTCATCAGGATATCGGCGCTGGCTTGAAGAAAGATGACCAGATCGGGTTTGGGGAGACGGGCGTCCAGGAGTTGATAGACGTTGTTGTACAGGTCCATTTCGTCATCCGAAAGATTAAGGGAGGCAAATATCTGATCCTTGGCGAAAACATAGTCGCAGACAGTCACCTGGTTGAACAGGTCCTGCTGTTTGAGTTCGATCTGCTGGCGGTAGCGCGAAAGGAGGAAAAAAACCTGTGCCTGAAAGGCATGCCGCCGGGAATCTTCGTAAAATTGGCCGAGGAAGGGGTTGGTTTCGGCCTCCTCCAGCACCAATCGGGCCTTAAAATCCTCGGCCAGCATCCTGGCGAGTGAGGTCTTCCCCACGCCGATCGGCCCTTCCACCGCCAGATAGCGTAACTTTTCCATAAGAAAAACCACTTCCTCTTTCCCCTCCCCCTCCACTAAGTGGCCCCTTTGGGGTTGGGGGGAGGGTTAGGGAGAGGGGGAGATCACGGAACAGGTTTATTTTATGGATATAGCACCCCAAGGGAGGGGGGCAAGGCAAAAAAAGCCCCGCAATGCGGGGCCATTAACTCCCCCCATCCCCCTCTCAAATTAAGAGGGGGAGAGAGGGGGAGTTAATTTCCAAAAATGATCAACCGCCGATCAGTTTGTCGATTTTCCCCTGAAGGAGGAAGGCGATCACGAGGGCGTAGATGACCAGCGATTCGATCAGCGCCAAACCGATGATCATCGGGGTTTGTACCTTATTGGCCGCACCGGGGTTGCGGGCAATCCCTTCAACGGCGGAGGCCGCGGCTTTCCCCTGCCCCAAGGCGCCGCCCAACGCCGCCAAGCCGATGGCCGTACCGGCCGCAATGGCCAGTCCAAGCACCGCACTGGAACCGGCACCGCCTGCGGTGCCGGCCGCTTCCTGGGCCATGGCGACACCCACAACCAACATCTGGCCGATTACGGCCATAGCAAATACAACGAGTTTCTTCATTGTCTTCTCCTCACGCATGCCGGGCCAACCTGTGTCGCCCTGTTTCAGGGCACTGTCGGTATGCCGCTTTTGCCCTATTGCAATCGCGGTCATCAATCGCCCCTCCGCCAAAGACGGAGAGAAAAAATTTGACCTGATCAATGCTCTTCGTGCGCTACTGCAAGGCCAATATAGAC
>JACQOY010000247.1 GCA_016207765.1 Deltaproteobacteria bacterium
AGCGATAATCAAAGCCGCCAAGCTGATTGTCACATCCCTTATGTGTGAAAACATGTAACTCTTCAAACTGCACGCGATTTACTCTCGATCAAAATCCGATGCGTCAGAATCGTAACGAGGATAGGTGTTGCCAATATTCAGCGGTTTACTTCTAAAATTACTATTATAAGTTGGGTATGGATTTTGCGTTCCTTCTTTCCCCGTGTATGGATTGATATTTCCCTTGGTGGACCAGTTGTTGAGCCGAGTACTGTCCGATGATGTCTTGTAATGTCCCTGTACATAAGTCCCGTCACTACGAATATATGGGTTTACGTAGGTTGTTCCCTGTGCCAGCAACGTTCCGTTTAAACGGTCATCGGAGACGTTACCCTCCGGCTCACAAGTTAAAGCAACGGGTGATTGTGGACTATCAGCATTACAGTCGCATGATGGACTATAGGTTCCATCACAGCAAACAACTTGCCCCAAAGAGCATCCACACGCTCCTCCATGCCACGAGCAACAACCACTTCCGGCAATCGGCCCTGTATCCATTTCTGTTTCTGGATTGATCGAATTCGGATTCGCGCTGTCGGCATTCGATATTGCAGATACGATAAGGAAACTGAAAATGAGGATCGGTATTTTTTTCATGATACTCACCTCCTGAAAAAAGTCCAATCGCACAAATAGCCAAGCTTCACCACGGAAATCCATTTACCCGATTGGATTCCTTAAACCATTACACCCTTAATAACTTTGATTCAATACCCAAAAAATTATCCTATCTCAAAAAGCCTTGTAAGCCTCATTAATTATTCAAAAAACGCCTCTTTAATGCCAGCCAAACAAATAGGCCGGGTGATCCGGCTAACCCAACTGTTCCTGTAACGTCTCATCTATCCCCGCTCAAACGTTACTTCCTGGCAGATTACATCGTCAACCGAGCAGGTTACTTCCGCCTCATCACCATCGACGGAGCCGATGCACCAGTCTTCCCCGTCACTGGTTTCAACATCGAAATTTCCATCCTCGTTGATCGTTCCATCCATGTCGGAAAACAGATCGGATTCGATGGAGACCTCATCGCCATCCTGATTCACCTCCAAGGTGGATTCAAATATGCAAACGTCGTTACAGCCCGCGCTACACGTCCATGTTCCTTCCACATTGGGCACCGAAGAATCGGCGCTCGCGTCGTTATCCTCTCCGCTCCCTCCTCCCCCACAGGCAACCGATAGACCGACCAAGATCAGGCTTAATAATTTCATGTTCCGTCCTCCTTTCTTTTTATGGTTACCGTACCGTGGTTAGCCCGAAGAGGCTAAATCAGTCAATAGAAAAATAGCCCGATCGGTCTTTGTCCTTACGGACTAAATTAATGAGACTCTGGCCTGAAACCGAGGCCAGATGAAGAGCGAACAAACAAAAATTATTAGGCGGGTGGGAGCAGAAATTAGAAGGATTCGCCTCTCAAAGGGCAAAACCCTGGAGGACATGCAAGAGTATGGGTTCTCGCCCGCCCATTTCCAAAAGATTGAATCAGGCAGGAAGTCCGTTAATTTCTACACCCTCTATCGCCTTGCAAAAGCGTTTAAAGTCAAACTTGCCGACCTGATGAAGGCAATTGACTGAATGAAAGAGGGGGTGGGGGTAGGACGCGCGAGCGTGGTTAAAATTATCCTGTCACCTCCCACACATTCTCAAAATCAAAGGTAAGACGAATTAACGTTTGTTAAAAAGGCAATTGTTTTACGTTAAATTGAACGAGGATCGACGTTGTTCAGAAAGTCGATCAAGGCTCGTCTGACAACTTTGGATACTCTTGTCTGACGGCCATGATGCTGTTTAAATAAAGAAATCCAATCGGTTAACCCGGCCATCACTGTCTCGTCCACTCGGATTGTGATGCGTTTCAGTTTTTTTTCCATTTTTCTTTCCCTGATGGTGCGACACAAAAGCTGTTGCAATCAATCTTCTTTTAAACGAGAATTTATAGTATTCAGAGTTGTGTAAAAGACCTTCAGCCGCATATTTTCTCCCCTTAAAGTACAACTGTTGGAGCAATGATAGCCCCCGTGTCTTTGCAACCCGCTCACGCCACCACCATATGGTGGCTTTTTGACTTGCTTATGACTCTAGGCAGTTATAAGTGGTTGATATTAGGGTGATAGCAGTGGCCTAGGCCCACTCTTAATCAGCGGGCCACTGGTTCGAATCCAGTATCACCCACAAAGTATTGTCGTCAGGGCCTTTTCGGCCTCCACAAGGCTTGGGAAAAAGAAATCCGGCTGGGCGGCCTTTAACTCCTCCGCCGAGACAAACCCGCTTGCCACCGCCACTGTTTTGGCCCCGATAAACCGTCCGCAATCGATATCGTGAATGGTGTCCCCCACAACGTAGACGCCGTTGATCTTGATTCCACCACCAATGTGTTTGATCCCCCGCTCCAAACCAATCCGGGTCAATTCGCGCCGGATGGGGGAATCGGAACCAAAGCCGCCGAACTTGAAATAACCTTCAAGCCCCGCCCTCTTTAACTTCTGCCATGCCGTTTTCTCAAAATTACCGGTAGCCAATCCCAACATCACATCGGATCTTTTGGAAAGAAGTTCCACAAACTCCGCCGCCCCGGCCAAAACCCGAAAATGGGAGGCTCTGGGGAGTTCTTCGGCCATGGATGACTCATAGACCTCCCGAAACCGCTCCAGTTCCCCATTCTGCGGCCTTCGCCTCATCACCTGTGCAAACAGTTCAAAGAGAATAAGCGGATCGGTCTTGCCTGAAGCCTCGATGAATTTCAGTTCCGGATCGATGCCGCAAACCTCTTTGAACGTCCGGTTCACGGCAGTCAACCCTGCACCGCCTGTCAACAAAAGCGTTCCGTCAATGTCGAATAGAAATAGATGCATGAAAACTACAACGAACAGACCGGTTGCGCCGCTTCAGAAGAAATATTTTGATGAAGACGAATGAAGACATTCGTTTTTTTTCCGGCAGGCGTGACAACAATGCAGTTGAAATCGTTCATTCCCTTCTGATGCGTCGGCAATTCCATTATTTTCAGGCAACGCTCCCCACGGCCTCGAAAAAAATCGCAAATCTCCCGACGATCGGCTTTTTCCATGGACCCTCCCCCTCTTAAGACATGATTATAGAGAGCGTCGCGACAAAAATCCATATTTTTATTGCTCTTTTTGGGAAAAATGTTACAAAAAACCGCTTTATTCAACTTTAAAAGGAGAATTTATGGCAAAAGGAAGCAAAGAAGTCTTGGTGGTGGCGAGCAAGGTCAAGTCGTACATCAAATCCAAAAAATGCATGACCTCCAGCGACAGCATCGGGGCCTTAAGCGAAAAGGTCTATGCCCTGCTCGATTCGGCCATCGAACGGACAAAGGCCAACCGCCGCACAACAGTGAAACCGCAGGATTTGTGACCGGGTTCGGGATGATCTCGCCCGTTTCCGTACGCAAACAACTGCTTGAATGGTACGATGCGAACAAGCGCGATCTCCCTTGGCGCGAAACCTCCGATCCTTATCGCGTCTGGCTTTCCGAAATCATGCTCCAGCAGACCACCGTGGAAACGGTGATCCCCTATTATCACAAATTTTTATCCCGGTTTCCGACGCTAAAAAGTGTGGCCGAGGCCTCAATCGACGATCTTCTTCTCCTCTGGCAGGGACTGGGCTATTACAACCGCATCCGGCAATTCCACCGCGCGGCCCAGAGGGTTGCCAACGAATGGGGCGGCATCATCCCGACAACGAAAGAAGAGCTGATACGGCTTCCCGGGCTGGGGCCATACACCGCCGGGGCGGTGGCGAGCATCGCCTTCGGTCAACCGGTTTCTGCGGTGGATGGAAACATCATCCGCGTCCTCTCGCGCCTGTTTCACTTCACGGAAGACGCCTTCACCACACAGGCCAAAAAATATTTCGGGGAAAAGGCCTCCTCTCTGGTGGACCCCGTCCGTCCCGGCGACTTCAACCAGGCGCTGATGGACTTGGGCTCCTCTGTCTGCACCCCGACACGGCCGGCCTGTCTTCTCTGCCCTCTCAACAATTTTTGTCAGGCCTGCCGGAAAGGAAAACCGGAAACATTGCCCATCAGGCTTAAAAAAACAGTGTATCGAAAAGAGGAGCTGATCTGTCTTCTTTATCTTCGCGGTGGAAAATTTTGGCTCCGGCGGCGGCGTCCGGATGAAATCATGGCGGGGCTCTGGGAATTTCCTTTGAGGCGGCAGGGCCGCCGGCCATATGGTCTTCAACTCGCGCCGGTGAGCCATACGATCATGAATCGGCGGATAACCGTCCACCCATACAAGGTCGAGGTTTCAAAGTTTGCGGAAAAGGACGACGAGGGTCGATGGATTCGACCGGACAATCTGCACGAACTCCCCCTCACAACGATAACCCGCAAGGTCCTGCATCAATATGACACGGGTTGGCTACAGGACACAAAATATGCTAAGGAAGGAAAAAAGTAACCACTCAGGTACACTCATCAGGTAGATAAAGACGGGGGGCCCCGGCGGGGCCGAGATCCCATAGCCGGGGGTGAAAACCCCCGGAATGAGGAAACGAAATAAATCATCAAGCCCTGGAAGGGCGGCGGTCTAATTGACCTTGCCCTTTCAGGGCAAAACAATTTTGTCTGACATTTTCCCGGGGGCTGGTAGCCCCCGGCTAGAAGAACCACACCCCTTTGGGGTGAGCAATTACAGGAAAAATTCAGCATGAGCTACCTCCCTCCGGAAATTCTGGAGATGATGGTTCCCCCCCGCAACAAAAAACCGGGGGAAGAGGGGAACAAACCTCTTCAAAAAGAACCCCTGACGCTCTCCCCCAACGCCATCGAAGTCCTTAAAAAACGCTATCTCATCAAAAACGAGCGGGGAGAAATTGTCGAAACGCCTGAGGAGCTCATTTCCCGCGTGGCGCGCGCGGTGGCGGAAGCCGATCTCCGCTACGAGGCGGGAGCCGATGTCAGCGCCGTTGAGACGATTTTTTACAACCTGATGGCCCGGAGGGAATTTTTTCCCAACTCCCCCACGCTAATGAACGCCGGCCGGTCGTTCGGCCAGCTCTCGGCCTGTTTTGTGCTTCCCATCCGCGACAGCATGGAGTCGATTTTCGACACCATGAAACAGGCGGCGATCATCCACAAATCCGGCGGCGGCACCGGCTTCACCTTCACCTACATCCGCCCGAAAAAAGATTTGGTGCGGACAACCCACGGTGTTTCTTCCGGTCCGGTCTCCTTCATGCGCGTCTACGACTCGGCCACCCAAGCCATCAGACAGGGGGGCGTCCGCAGAGGCGCAAACATGGGTATTTTGAATGTCGATCATCCCGATATCCTCGATTTCATCGAGGCCAAGGACAAACCGACCGAACTGACCAATTTCAACATCTCGGTGGGGATTACCAATGCCTTTATGGAGGCGGTGGAAAAGGATCAGATGATCCCGCTCATCAATCCACGGACCGACCAGCCGATCCGGACTGTCCATGCCCGCGAGTTGTTCTGGAAGATCGTCCACCAAGCCTGGAAAAACGGGGAACCGGGGGTTCTTTTTCTTGACCGGATTGAGGCGGCCAATCCCACGCCGATCGAGGGGCCTCTGGAGGCCACGAACCCATGCGGCGAACAGCCTCTTTTGCCGTACGAGGCATGCAACCTCGGTTCGATCAATCTCGGGCTTTTGGTGGAAAATGAAAAAATCAACTGGGGGAAATTCCGCACCATCATCCATCAAGCCGTTCATTTCCTCGATAACGTCATCGAAATCAACTACTACCCTCTTCCCCAAATTGAGGAGATTGTCAAAAAGAACCGGAAAATCGGCCTCGGGGTCATGGGATGGGCCGATATGCTGATCCGTCTGGGGATTCCCTACGATTCCAAAGACGCCCTCAACACGGCGGAACGGGTGATGGCTTTTGTGGAAGAGGAGGCCGAAACAGCCTCGATCGAACTGGGTCGAAAGCGGGGCCTTTTTCCCAATTATCAGGAGAGTCATTTTGTGGAAAAGGGCTTGAAAAGACGGAACGCCACCGTCACCACCATCGCCCCCGCCGGAACCATCAGCATGATTGCCGATTGCAGTAGCGGCATCGAGCCGCTCTACGGAGTTGTTTTTGTCAAACGAGTGTTGGAGGGGGAAGAACTCCTTTTTGTGAACCGCGACTTCGAAGAATGGGCAAACCGGGAATATGGATCGTTTCCGGAGCATCTGTTGGGACAGATCTCAGAAACCGGGTCGATCGCCTCGATTATCGAAATTCCGGAAGAGATCAGACAGCTTTATGTCACATCGTTCGACATCGCCCCCGAGTGCCATGTCCGGATGCAGGCCGCCTTTCAAAGGCATACTGAAAACGGGGTCTCCAAGACGGTCAATCTCCCGAAGGCCGCCACAGAGGAGGATGTCGCCAAACTTTATTGGTTGGCCTTTCAGCTGGGATGCAAAGGAGTCACAATTTACCGCGACCGGTCGCGGGAGGGGCAAGTGTTGGGGTTCGACAGCAAACAAAGAGAGTCCGTTTAAGGACTTTCTTTGTTTGCTGAGCTGTTACGAACAAGGAATCACTCGGCGCAGGCTGTTTTGGCAAGCGAGGAATCGTACCGGTAGATGTCATCGCGAAACTCAACCGTCCCATCTTCGTCCACCC
>JACQOY010000032.1 GCA_016207765.1 Deltaproteobacteria bacterium
CTTCTAATGTCTGCCTTATCGATCGTCAATGCGAAAAAGAGTTACGGTCCCGTACAGGCCCTGAAAGGGATCAGCCTGGAGGTCGGGAAGGGGGAGTTCTTTGGCCTGCTCGGCCCCAATGGCGCCGGCAAGACCACCCTCATCCAGTCGGTTGTCGGCTTGTGCCGTCTGAACGAGGGGGAGGTAAGGGTTTTTGGGAATGATGTCCGTCGGGATTATCTCAAAACTCACGCTGTGGTCGGCTTTTCTCCGCAAGACATGAACCTCGACCGGTTTTTTCCCATCCGGAAAATCCTGATGTTTCAAACCGGATTTTATGGCTTGCGCCACACAGCACAAAAGAAAGTTGTTGATCGCCTGCTTGAACAATTTCACCTCACCGAAAAGGCGGATGTCCCCTACTATCGACTCTCCGGCGGCATGCAAAGACGCCTTCTGGTGGCGAAGGCAATGGTGGGGAGCCCTCGGCTCCTTATTTTGGATGAACCAACCGCCGGCATTGATGTCGAACAACGGCACGAACTTTGGGAATATCTCCAGCATCTTAATCGTGACGGGACGACAATCATTCTCACCACGCATTATATCGACGAGGCGGAGGCCCTCTGCCGGCGGATTGCGGTCATTCATCTCGGTGAAATCCGGGAGACCGGAAGCCCCGCCGACCTGATCGAGCGCTATTGCGAAAAAAGGGTTCGTTTGACGACATCAAAAAAACTTCCCCCCAGAGATTTTGACTCTTTGGGCTTTGATGTGGCTGTGAATGAAAATATGGTTGTGGGGGAGGGGGCCAATGTGGGGGAGATCATCGAAAAATTCTTGAGCGTTTTAGCCGAATACCCCGACTGCCGGATTGTGGATCTGCATGTGGAGCGGGGAACATTGGAGGATGTTTTTATAAAAGTGACGGGGACGCGTCTGGAGGTTGGAGAAAGAAATGGAACAGGAGACCCGCGGGCGGCAGGGCCCGCGTAGCCAAACAGCATGAACTGGATCGGTTTTTACACATTGATCGAGCGCGAATTCTACCGCTTCATGCGGCTCTCGCGGCAAACCATCCTGCCGCCGCTCATCACGACGGTCATGTTCATCCTCATCTTCGGTTATTCGCTCGGGACGCGGATCAAGGAGATCTCCGGATTTTCCTACATCATCTATATTCTCCCCGGATTGATCCAGATGTCGGTCATCACCAACGCCTATGCCAATTCCTCCACCTCGCTCTACATGGCTCGGCTGGAGCGTTCGATCGAAAACATGTTGGTGGCGCCGCTCACCCATTTTCAGATGGTGACCGCCTACATGATCGGCGGCCTTTTGCGCGGCGTGGTTGTGGCCGGGGTGATCACCGCAGTCTCCGCTTTTTTCATCGATTTTCCCTTTCATCACTGGGGGCTTATTTTTATCTCCATTTTTTTTACCTCCATTCTCTTTTCCGGCTTCGGCATCATCTCGGCGCTCTATGCCGAAAGCTGGGACAAGATCGCCATGTTCACGAATTTTATCATCACGCCGTTTGTCTATCTGGGGGGCGTTTTTTATTCCATCAAGATGCTTCCCCCATTTTGGCACAAAATTTCTCTGGCAAACCCCATGTTTTATTGCGTGGACCTTGTCCGCTATTCATTCCTCGGCGTCTCGGATGCGCCCGTCTGGATCGGGTTGACGGTGGTCATTTCCGCCGCCGTTATCCTCTACGGCGTCTGCATCTATCTCTTCTGGCGGGGATACAAGCTGGTGAATTGAACGCCGGCTATTTCAGCTTTTTGAAATCTTTCAGCGCTTGTCTGATGCCCGAAACTTGTTCGGAAGGAGGAAGGGTTTTTTCGTAGGCGAGGAGTTTTTGTATCAGATTTTTTCGAAGGGACTCGATTCTTTTATAGGCCTCATCCACGGTGATTTCCGATTGCGGAAGCAAAAAGTGACAGGCCTCTTTTCGCAATCGGGCCCCCTCGAGGCTGATCAACAGGGACTCAATATTGAACCCTCCTTCAATGATCTTTCCCGTCTCGATCAAATCCCCTATTTTGTAATCTCCCAATTTGCCAAGAAGCCAGTCAAGATCGAAGAGATCCTTTTCCGAGGCCCGGCTGACGAGCGTGGAAATTTTTGTCGTCAAAAGGGTATTGATATCAGCCACCCAAATGCCGTCGGCGGTTTTAACCCCTTTTCCAATCCGGTGGAGAAACTCGTCATGCACCACATCCACCGTGAACTGATGATCGTGGAATTTGACGAGAGCATGATAATAAGTCGGCGATGTCCTCTCATCGGCAAGCAAAGCTCCATCGTCTTTCAGTGATTTGACGGAGCGGATAGCCGTCTGATGGGCGATTGAATCGGCGGCAAAAAGATCGATGTCATCCGACCGGCGGTGTTCCGCATAAAATCCGGCAAGGGCGGTTCCTCCCACCAGCCAGACCTTTTCACCGATTTCGCCGATCCCGGCAAAAATATCGATGAGCGCCTCGCGCAGGGCCGGCGGAACGGCCCGCACCGAGATTTGGGAAAAAGGGGCCATTAAGAGGCGTAAAGGGACCATAAAATTTCCAACTGCTTGCGGCGCGCCGGTTTGATGTATTTTTTGTAGTGTTCAAAATGCAAAATGACTTTTTTTCCCAACAATGCCGACGATTCGTGAAAACCAAGCACCTGAACCAGCCGCGCGACGGCCGGAAGGCGAAATTCCGAAAGGGCTTTTACAAAACTTTCCATATCCGGATAGAGCGCGTCCCACAAGAAAGGGGTCCGATAACGGGAGAGGAGAGGCCGCTTTTGGAGAAACAGATCGGCGGGGAGTTTCAACGACTCGGCCATTCGAATAATCGAGGCCGTTTCGGTATTGACCCACCCCCTTTTTTCCCCCTGCTTATACCACTTGGTGACTGTCGCCCGGGAGACAGCGGCTAAACGAGCCAGATCGGCATAGTTCAGGCCTTTAAAAAATGCGATATTTTTAACATTTTGTAAGTACATAGATTTATATCTTTATTGTTTCTTATATTAAACAATTAATTGATATATTTC
>JACQOY010000249.1 GCA_016207765.1 Deltaproteobacteria bacterium
AATGTGATGACCCCTTCCCTAAGCATCGAAGAATCTCGGCCGCTTGCGGCCGAGTTCTTCAATCATCGACGTGTTTGTGGCAGAGACGCCGCCGCAAGGCCTCAAGTTCATTTTTTCTTTTTTAACCTCGCGCCTGTTTATCGGCACCACGGAAGATTAGTTGCTAGAAAAAAATACCTTTGGGTGAGAATAATTTTATTGGATAGTAATTATTACTTATAAAAAAAAATGACTAGATAGGGGGAAGGGGGGTACCCTTATAATTATAATATTCAAAAATATTTGAAGAACTCGGCCGCAAGCGACCGAGATTCTTCGATGCTTAGGGAAGGGGTCGTCACATTTGCCCGCCTTGGCTCGGCCACAGGGGGCCGAGATTGCGGCGGGCCTGCATTCAAAAGAATCGAGCGGTACGGATTTACTCTCCCCGCCACTGATCCCATTTTTGCTCGACCGATTCGGCGCCCGCCTGGGCCACATCTTTTACTTCATCGATGATCTCTCCGGCGGTTTCCTCGATTTCATCGACAAGGGGCTCGATGGCCTCTTCCCGGACCCGGCTGGCGGTTTGACCGATTCCGGACACCGCCTCTTGCACCCTTTCCCTCACCTCTCCAAGCCCTTCCTTGACGCCGGCACCGGCCACCTTCAATTTTTCGCCGATCCTTTTTTTGCGGCGGCTCAGTTTTTTCCTGACGCTTTTTACCCGCGCGCGAAGGCCCTTGATTTTCTTTTTACCCGCCTTCTTTTTGGAGCGTGTTTTGATGCTTTTTTTTGCTTTTTTCTTCTTGGCCATGATGTTTCCCTCCGAATTTTATGAATGCCCCTATTCCTGCCAAATGAAAGGACGGCAGGCAACAGGATTTTTGACCTTTCCCACATTACCCTTGCGCCGTCAATACCAGTTAAGATAAGGGGAAATGTCTAATTCGGGCGCGTAACTCAGCGGTAGAGTGCTACCTTCACACGGTAGAAGTCACAGGTTCAATCCCTGTCGCGCCCACAGTCAATTTTGGATTTTAGATTTTGGATTTTGGATTGGGAATTAGGAATTGGGGATTGGGGGAGGGGATATGAATGAGCAACAATTCAAAGACAGGACAAAAAAATTAGCAGTTCAAATTATTCAACTTGTTGAAGAACTGCCGAACAGGAAAGCGGCTGATGTTATTGGTAGACAGCTGTTGCGGTCGGGAACCTCTGTTGCCGCAAATTACCGCGCGGCCTGTCGAGGTAAATCAACTGCAGATGTGATTGCAAAGCTTTGTATTGTTGAAGAAGAATCGGATGAAACATTGTACTGGATGGAGATTTTGGTCGAATCAAAATTGATTCGGCCTGATCAAGTGCAAGGTGTAATGCAAGAAACAAGCGAAATTCTTGCAATGACCGTTGCATCGATCAAGACACTGAAAGGAAGGCAGTAATTAAGCTTGAAATTTTAATCCAAAATCCAAAATCTAAAATCCAAAATTGTTCTGCCCCTGTAGCTCAGTGGATAGAGCGTCGCCCTCCGAAGGCGAATGCGGGTGTTCGATTCACCCCAGGGGCGCATTTAGCCTGTGAGCGAGCGACGGATTTATTCCGCGCGAGCGAATGGGGGGTACGGGGTCGGAGTCAGAGACTCCGACACTTGGGGCACTGGGGGTGCTGTTCCGGGCGCCGGAGGCAAAGCCCCCGATTTAATGGGGCAGTAGCTCAGCTGGGAGAGCGCCTCGTTCGCAACGACGAGGTCGGCGGTTCGATCCCGGTCAGCTCCACATTGAAGTCAAAGGGCGCAATCCTGTCCGCTGTCATGACCTGACCCTAAGGCCTTCAAACCGACTGATTTTCGGACGGTGGCGTCCGAAAATCGGTCGATCGTAACATCCTGCTGATGACTCCCGAATTAAATCAAAGATCAACCCACTGAAAATCTTAAACATTTTAATTTCTCAGTTTTGGCACATGCTTTGCTCATGCAACTGCCAGCGGAGCGCGCATGCATGTTAACTTAAATATTACCCGTAATATATATA
>JACQOY010000242.1 GCA_016207765.1 Deltaproteobacteria bacterium
TTGATCGGCGATGGCGATGTTTCGGCGGCGATTGCCACCTGTTTCAAGGAGACCGGGGTGGATATGCTGATGGGGATCGGTGGTGCTCCGGAAGGGGTCTTGGCCGCCGCGGCCCTCCGTTGCGTGGAAGGGGATATACAGGGGCGGCTTAAGTTCAGGAATAACGAGGAGCGGGCCCGCGCCAAAAAAATGGGGGTGGGCGACGAGGACAAAATTTACAAGATGGAAGAACTGGCACAGGGACATGTGATGTTTGCCGCCACGGGGGTGACCACCGGCGATTTCCTGAAAGGGGTCCGTTTTTTCGGCGGCGGCGCCGAGACGCAGTCGGTGGTGATGCGATCCAAATCGGGAACCATCCGCTACATCGAGGCGATCCATCATTTTGAGACAAAACCGGTCTACTGATTTTAAATTTTAGATTTTAGATTTTGGATTTGCCCATCGACCAGCCAATCCAAAATCTAAAATCCAAAATCCAAAATAGAGATGGCTAAAGCCTCCGAATCAATCGAAATCAACGCCTCCCCCAAAGAATGCTTCGACGTTATCACCGACTACGAGCGTTATCCCGAATTTTTGACGGAATCCAAAGAGGTCATGATCGAGAAAAAATCGGGGCAGACCGCCGAAGTGACTTTTACCCTCCATCTGATCAAAAAATTTTCTTACACCCTCAAAATGACCGGAAAGCCGCCGAATACGGTCAAATGGAGTTTTATCAAGGGGGACCTGATGAAAAAAAACGACGGCGAGTGGACTCTGGAGAAGCTCGGCAACGGCACGACGCGGGCCACCTACACCATCAATATCGATCTGGGCCTTTTTGTTCCCGGGGCGATTTCCAAGATGCTCATCGGGAGCAACCTGCCCGGAATGCTAAAGGCGTTTAAGAAGCGGATTGAAGAGAGGAAAAAATGACCCTTCGACTTCGCTCAGGGCCTGCCACGAATCATGGCAGGTGGTGAGCACAGTCGAACCATGATAATGGATCCCAAAGAAAAAAAATCTTCCGAAAGCATCTCCCTTACCGATCTTGTCAAAAAAGTGGTTTTTGCCTCCATCGGCTCGGCTGTCATGGCGCGCGATGTGGTGACCGACTCCAAACTCCAAAAGGAGCTTATCGGAGGCCTTCTGTCGAAGGCCGAGAAACGGAAAGACGAAATCATGGAAATTCTCGCGCGCGAAGTAAGCAAGTTTCTCGGGAAAATCAATGTTGCCGATGAAATCACCAAGGCCTTGAAAGGGATGGTGATCAACCTGTCCGCCTCCATCGACTTCAAGGAAAAAGGGGGGGGAATTCATCCGCGAGGGACCATTCACAAAGCCGACGTGAAAATAGAGTAAGGGCGCTCAGCCGTGCGCCCTTACGAAGAAACCGCCTTCCGAGAGCGTGCCAGCGTCAAAAGCGGAAAATAATACCGATAGCCGTGATACCGGATGTAGAAGTGGCCGGGAAACCCCGTGCCGGTGTGGTATTTTTCGTCCCAGCCCCCGGATTCATTCTGTGAGTTGATTAAAAATTCCGCCGCTTTTTTCGCTTCAGTCGAACGGCCCAATCCGCCCGCAACAAGCCCCATCAATCCCCAAGCGGTCTGGGAGGCGGTCGAAACGGGGAGGGGGATGAAGTTTTTTTCCAGATACGAATGACAACTCTCTCCAAAGCCGCCGTCGGCATTTTGAACCGACAAAAGCCAAGTAGATGCTTTTTCAATGGCGCCGGCCCCTGGCCGGTTGTAACCGATGGCGGCAAGCCCCTGAAGAACGCACCAGGTGCCGTAGATATAATTGACCCCCCATCGTCCCTCCCAGGCGCCGAATGGTGTTTGTGATTTTTCGATGAAACGAATCGCCTTTTTGATCCTTCGACTCATCCGCTCAGGGTCAATCCTGAGCGAGCTCGCCAAAGGCGAACGAGTCGAAGGATTGACAACCGGCAGATTCCGCGAATAACCGAGTGAGGCCAGCAGTTCCAGCATTCGGCCGGTGATATCGGCGGTAGGGGGATCAAGACAGGCCCCATGATCAGAGAAGGGGATCCGGTTTAATATTTCACGGGTGTTATCGACATCAAAGGCGGCCCAGCCGCCGTTCTTGCTCTGCATCGACAACAACCAGTCGATGCCTGTGGCAAATGATCCTCCCACCTCATCAGGCGGTAATTTGAGTTGCTTTAAAAAATTCAAGACCTCGATCGTGTCGTCCACATCGGGAAAATAATCGTTCTGAAATTCAAACGACCACCCTCCCGGTTTCGCTTTTTTGTTTTTGATCGACCAATCGCCGTAAACATCACGGATCTGTTTTGCCAAAAGCCACCGGCCGGTTTGAAGAAGGAGGGGGGAAGAAGGGGGTTCACCCGCTTCAATCAGGGCAACTCCCGCCCATGGAGTGTCCCAGACCGGGGAGATACAGCATTGTTGGTAGATGATGGGATCGCCCTTCGACCCCATAAAGAGGGGCTGTTTCACTTGCAAGCTCAGGGTGTCCGGATATTGTGGACATATTGCCGGGATTTCTCCCGCGGCCACCGGCATTTGAAAACTTTTGAGGGCGTCCAGCGCCTTTTTGAGGGGGGGGTGCTTAACTCCATGCCCAAGGCTTGAAAGGGCCATCGCCCCATAGGCCAGGGCGGGATAAATATCTTCAGTTCGGTTGATATGTTCGAGTATCCACTGTTCGCATTTTTTCAGGGCGCTGTCTCCCAGTGGAATTAGACCCCATTTTTCCAATAGATGAAGTAATTTATCGGTTTCAATCATTAACTTTTTGAAAGATAATGTTTTTTCAACGTTATACGACCAATCGGCCGTGGCCGGATTCCCCCCCGGGAAGAGTTCGTCGAGCGAGAAATCGTGAGGGAGCCGGCAGGTCTTTTTGACATGCATGATGACCAGGAGCGGAATGATGCAGGCCCGGGCCCAACTGGAGAATTCGTACACGGAAAGGGGCATCCAGACAGGGAGATGCATGAAGGATACCGGCATGGAGGGGCAAATTTCCCACGGAACAAGGCCGAATTGGGCCAGGTGGATACGGGTGAAAACCCGGCATTTTGAAAGCCCCCCATGTTCGAGGATGAAGTTCCGTGCCTTGGTCATTGGGACGGATTTGGCGTCCAAGCCATGGAGTTTGAGGGCGAAATAGCATTCAATGGTTGTGCTGATATCGCCGGATCCTTGATAATAGAGGGGCCAGGAGCCATCGGCTTGTTGGACGTCCAGAATACGGCCGACAAGGCCTTTTTCGGTGCTTTTATCCACGCAACCAAGATAATGGGTAAGGAGGATATATTCGGCGTTGATCGACTCGTTGGCCTCGAGTGTGTACCACCAATAGCCGTCAGGGGATTGTTGGGAGAGGATAAGATTGGAAGCCTTTTTAATGGCGCGGTTGAGATCAACGGCAACGGCCGATCCGGGCACTGAAGGTTTTTCGTTGGGTACCAGTTTAAGAGGTTTTAATGTCACTTTTGATGCCCCTATATTATGTTATGTTTTGCGCATCGCACTAAAGGTAGCCCATATATTATGTTAAGTCTTGCGCACCGCAAGACTTAACATAATATATATTATGCGAAGTACTATTTATCTGAAATAAAGCCAGAGATTGCCTTGGAAATCCCGGAAGTATCCCCCGCTTCAAACCAGACGATGTCTTTTTCCGGGCGAAACCATGTTAACTGACGTTTCGCCAGATTTCGAGAATTTTGTTTGATCAGGTCGATTGTTTCCTCGCGACTTCTTTTTCCATCAAAATAAGGAAACCATTCTTCGTAGCCGATCGACCTCAAAAGGATCGGCTGATTCCCGTACTTTTGCCTCAGGCCGGCGACTTCCCCTTCCAACCCATTTTCAATCATCCGATCAACCCGTTTATTGATACGATCGTACAATTTGGCCCGGTCCCATTGAATGCCGAGTTTGAGGCAATGATACTTAATCTTCCTGAACTCATGCCCTTTTTGATGGATTGAAATCGGCTTTCCGGTTACCTCATAGACCTCCAGGGCGCGGATGATCCGAACGGGATCGTTGGGGTGAATGGTAATGGCTGCCTGCGGGTCGATTTTTTTGAGTTCCTCGTAGAGGGGCCTGGTTCCCTCCGTATCAATCCTCTTTTCCAGACGGTTTCGTATCAACTTTTCGGCGGCGGGGCCGGAGAAAAGGCCGTAGAGAAGCGCCCGCAGATAGAGACCGGTCCCACCGACTATCAAGGGGAGATGGTTTCGCCCTGAAACAGCAGAAATAAGCTGGTCGGCCTCCTTTTCAAACCGCGCCGCATCCCAGACATCATCCAGCGGACTGACACCGAATAGATGATGCGGGACCTCCATGAAGAAATTTTCCGGGGGCTGGGCGGTGCCGATGACCAGATCGCGGTAAAACTGGCGGGAATCGGCGTTGATAATCTCTCCCCTGAATTTTTTTGCCAACTCAAGGGCTATTTCGGTTTTTCCCGCGCCGGTCGGGCCGAGGATGACGATGATTTTGGTCACAACACCCTTTTAAACCATTTTTCCAATTCCCGTTGCGATATCTCCACCGCCACGGGCCGGCCATGTGGGCAGAAAGAAGTCAGGGGATATCGTTCCAAATCGTCCAGAAGCGACTTGATTTCAGAAACCGTCAAACGACGGTTGGCTCGAACGGCGCTGTGACAGGCCATACGGGCCAGAAGGTTGTTTGTATTGTCGGTCAACGAGGTCAGTTTCCCCTTTTCAATCTGGTCCCCCGTAATATCAAGAACCAATTTTTTCGTTGATACCCTGTTTTGAAACAAGACAGGCACCGATCGGACGATAAATGTACATCCACCAAAAAATTCGATTTCGAGACCAAATAGCTCCAAATCTTTCAAGTATTGCTTTAGTATTTCAGATTCCGAGGGAGGGAGGTCGAAATTTTCGGGGATAAGAAGCCCTTGGGAGGCGATGCCCCCTTCTTTGTATTGTTCCAGAAGGCGGTCGAAGAGGATCCGTTCGTGCGCGGCATGTTGATCGATGAGGACCAGTTTGTCCGTGGCCTCGCACACAAGGTAAGTTCCAAGTATCTGGCCGATGGGGGTAAGGTGGTTTTGTCCCGTGGAAAAA
>JACQOY010000253.1 GCA_016207765.1 Deltaproteobacteria bacterium
ATGTGTGATTTGGCATGATGATTGCTTAATAGGAAGGAGTAGGGTACATTTATTTACAAGGGAGAGCAAAAATATGTCCACCGATATTACCCCCTATACCACCAACCAAGAGGTTCAGGATATTATTGCTTATTATACCGATTCCTCAACTGGTGCTGTCGATTACGATGCCATCGCTACGGCAATTGAGACGAATGATACCAGCGCCGGAACTATTGAAGACCTCATCACCGTCTACGTGAGCGGGCAAGGCCAGTTGCCCTCGGTAATGATGGCGCCGGAGGCCTATCCTGTTGATCTAGACGATCCGGCCTATGCTCATCTCTGGACGGAAGAAGTTGTCGACAACCTCGAATATCTGGGACAGATGAACAGTAGCTTAGCCACACAAGTTGCATCATTCCTGAACTACGGCGACTCCATCGATGCCGTCGACTCGAGCCTTTTGGGCGAGGTGGAGGATTACTTGAGCAATTACGGCATCGAGGGGGAAGAGGCGGACGAAGTGGCCGACCAGGTCTACGACCTTTTTGCCAGCCAGGATTTGTCCGACATCATGAGCCTTTTTATTTCCCTGGGAAATCCGGGCATTGCCCTTCTCATGTATACCGCCTACGGCTTGGGGCCGCAGATGCAGGAACTGCAAGAGGCCGCTGTCGAAGTAATGGAAGATTCCAGCGAGGAAATGGAAGATATCCTCGACGACATCCAGGATCTCGATCCCGAAGATTTGAGCGCGCAATACGACTCACAGGCCCTCTCCCAGCAGTTGAATGTGGTCAGCACCGTGATTTCCACCATGAGCGAATTCATCCAGAACGCGCAGGATATTGTGGATGAAATGATCGAGCTGGCCAGTAACCTCTCCGAACAGACCAGCAGGACCACGCAGTCGATCATTCGGAATATCGGATCTTAAGCATGTTGTTATTGTCATTAGAAAACGGAAATGATATTCTAAACTTACCCGTTTTCATGCGGGCAAGAGGGTTTATGCCCGGATCCGACACAAAAGCGCCCCCCCCCAAAATTCCCCGCATCTTTGATCGAAATCCCGAATTAAAAAAGCGGGTCGAAGCCTATCTTTCAAAAATTCCCCAGGCTAAAAAAGAAGAGGATATGCGGAAATTCGAAAAATTCGTGGCCGGGGAGATGACTTGGGCCGAAATCAAGGGATACCCCAAAACGCTTCTCAAGGAATTGGCGCGCATGGCCTATCTCAAGTTCAAGATCGGCGACTTCAAACTGGCCGAATCGCTCTTCAAGGGGCTCTCCATCATTGATCACACCAACTGGTATTATCGGGCTGTTTTGGGGGCCGTTTATCAGAAACAAAAACTCCACGAACAGGCGATTGAAGAATATAACATCGCCCTTTCGCTCAATGACAAAGAGATCACCTCGCTGACGAACCGGGGGGAATGTTTTCTGCATCTTAAAAATTATATCGAAGCGCGCAAGGATTTTGAGGCGGCCCTTCAACTGGATCCCGAAGGGAAAAATGCCTGGGGCAAACGGGCCAGGGTGTTGCTTAAAAAGCTGATCGAAGAAGGGCATGGAGAGGGTTTAGAGGAGTAGGGGCGCACGGCTGTGCGCCCGTACAATGAATATATGGGTGAAACGGTAACCTACACAACCGACCAGAGCGCCCAGATCGACGATCTGAAGAGCTATATCGAGGAATATTGCGAGGCGAACGGCATCGACCCCGCCATTTATACCTCCGCCCTCGACGGCCAGACAATCGATCCCGACCTGCTCAACGATCCGGCGTTCCAGGCTTATTGGCAATTGGCCTATCTCCAGCTGATGGAGATTCTCTATCCGGAGATGGTGCAAAGCGTTTATGCCGAAGTGGGAGAGGTTGATTTTGATACGCTGTACGCCGCCGCCGGGGATGAGATCAACGAATTCATGGCCGATCTTGTCGCCGACAACCCCGAGCTGATGTCTTTTGCCGCCTTGACCGATGGCGATCCGACAACCGATGCCGAAGCCGTTTCCTCCGCCATTGAAACCTATTCGGCGGAGATCGGCGCCTCCGGAAATTCAACCGATTATGTCGATGAACAGGCCCGCGAGCTGGCCGAAGAACTTGGGCTTGGCGATATGTGGGATTACCTGATTGATACCGAAGAAGGGATCAAATCGACGGAAAATTACCTGCTCAACGGGTTGGCCGAACTCGACCAGCAATTGGCCGATCTGCAGGAGGCCCTGGAAACGGGGGAGATTACCGCCGAGGAATTTTCCGCCCAGGTTGAGGGGATTTCGATGTACCGTGAACTGTATGTCGGACTGATCCAGAATCTCGAAGATTCCTGGGGCAACCTTATTGAAATGTTCTCGCAGTTATTGAAGGCGCAGGAAGAGGGGCAGATGGCCATTGCACGAAATCTCGCACAGAATGCCTAAGTAATTTTTGTCATGTCCGACGAAGAAAAGACAATCGACTCCATCCGGGCCGCCGTCAAAACCGAGAGGGGCAAGGACAAACTCCTTTCGCCCGATCCCCGGCGCAAAAAATATGTCACCGAACTTCTTCTTGCCTTTGCGTCCCGGAAGATCAGTTTTGCGGCCCTGACGAAACTCGACCAGAAAAAGATCAAACAGGTGGCCGAAATGGGGCATGTAAAACTGCGCCATGGCCGCACCAACGAGGCGCGCCGGATATTCGAGGTGCTCACCTTCCTCGATCACAGGAATTATTTTCATCATCTGGCCTTGGGGGGGACCTATCAGAAACTCAAACGATACGTCGATGCCATCTACCAGTTTTCCGAGGCGCTAAAATTGTCGCCGGGGAATATCAACGCCCTTGTCAACCGCGGGGAAGTGTTTTTGCGGCACAAGAATTACCGGAAGGCGGCCGAGGATTTCCGCGAAGCGATTCTTCTCGATAAATCGGGAAAGGACCGCTTTTCGAACAGGGCGCGGTCACTGGTGGTGGCCATCAAACGCTCACTGGCCCGGGATAAGGAGTTTAAGTCCCTTGAAGCGCAGGGGAAACTGCCGCCGAAGCGGAAGGCGATCAGCCCGCTCAAGTTGGTGAGGCCGGTGCGAAGATAACGTGCCTGGGTGCCCAGGTGCCTGTGTAAGAATCTGAACTCGGGCACCCGAGAACACGGGAACGTGGGTACACAGGCACTCAGGCACCTTCTTCTTCCTCCTCCAACGTCCCCTCAATAATCCCGTACTTGATCAAAAGATTTCTTAGGTGCTTGCGGTCGATTTTGGCCTCGCGCGCCGCCTTGGAAACGTTGAAATTGTTCCGCTTGAGCAGATCTTCCAGATAGTCCTTTTCAAACGATTCGACGATTTTCTGCTTGGCCTCCTTGAACGGCATGCTGGAATCGATGGCCGCGGTTTTCACCGTCGCCTCTTCCCCCGTTTCGGACTCGTTGAAGATGAAGCGGAGATGGTTCCCGTTGATGATCCCGTTTTCCGAAAACGAGACCGCCCGTTCCAGAATGTTGTTCAATTCGCGCACGTTGCCCGGCCACTGGTACCTTTGCAGAATCTTGAGGGCGTCATCTTCCACCCGGGCTGCATAAAAAGTCCCGTCCGGTTTTTTGTTGTAACTGGCCGAGGCCAGGATTTTTTCAACCAGGAGGGGAATGTCATCCGGACGCTCCCGGAGCGGCGGAAGCTGGATTTTGACCACCGAGAGACGATAATAGAGATCCTCGCGGAAACGCCCCTCGTCAACCTCTTTCCGGAGGTTTCTGTTTGTGGCGCAAATGACCCGGACATCCAGCTTGACGGATTGGGTGGAGCCGACCCGCTTGATTTCCCTTTGCTCGAGGGCCCGGAGAAGTTTGGGCTGAAGATCAAGCGTCAGTTCGCCGATTTCATCCAAAAAGATGGTGCCCGTGTTGGCCTCTTCAAACGCCCCCTTTCGGTCCTTGATGGCGCCGGTAAAAGACCCTTTCACATGACCGAAGAGTTCCGATTCGATCAGATTGGGGGCGATGGCCGAGCAATCAAAAACAACGAAGGGTTTGTCTTTTCTCAGTGAATTGTTGTGAATGGCCCTGGCGACCAGTTCCTTTCCGGTGCCCGTTTCCCCTTCGATGACCACGGTGGCAAGGCTGGGAGAGATCTTTTCCAGCACGCCGAAGATCTGCCGCATCTTTCTGCTTTTCCCCGCCATTTCGCCGAAGAAATTGTTTTTGGAAGGCTCGATCTCGACCTTTTCATCGAAGGTCTGGAATTTTATTTTGGTGTTGCCGACGGCGATGAGGTCGCCGGGGGAAAGAAAGGCCTCCTTGACCTTCATGTCATTGATAAAGGTGCCGTTGGTGGAGTTCAAGTCGCGCAGAAGGTAGCTGTCCGAGGTGGCTTCGATTTCCATGTGGTTGCGCGAAACGGTTTTGTCGTTGACGATGATGTCGTTGTCGTTTTTCTTGCCCACGCGGATGATCTTTTTCTTTCCCAGATCGAATTTGATATGGGGGCTTGGACCCTCGATAATCACCAGCTGGCAACGGCGAAGCGAGATCAGATCGCGCGTTTCCGAAGAGGGGAGAAGCTCCGTTTTTGTTTCAAAGTCCTTGAATTTTTCTTCCATGGTTACTCCTTCGAGAGCGTGGCTATAAGCTCCGTGTAATTTTTGCTTGTTTGAATTGATCTTGTCCAGTTTTTATAACCCGGCATGGCGACGACAACTGTGTGCGTCTGGTCCTTCCTTAAGTTTCGGATCACAATGGGGGTCACTCCCGATTTTTGACCGTTTACCACCACCGAGGCGCCGCGGGGAGACGAATCGATCCGGAGGCTGGCTATCGAGCCAGAGGTGTCGGGAGATTCCTTGATCGGCGGTGTGGGTGTTGGCGTCGTCGCCGGCTTTGGCGCCGGTTTCGGCGTCGGTGTCGCTATCGGCGCCGGTGTTGGCGTGGGTTGCGGAGCGGGGGTCGGCAGTTTGGGCTCCGGTTTTTCGCCTGGTTTTGCCGCCGCCTCAAGAATCCCATTGAGGGAAACCGGTTTTTCGTCGGTTACCGTGACCGTTTGTTCGAAGTCGCGGTACCCCTCCAGGACAAGTTTGATTTGGTAAGTATCGCCCGTTTTAAGCCCGGTAAGTTGCGACGGTGTTTTTTGACCGGAATCGGCGCCATTGACAAAAATCAGGGCTGACGGCGGGGTCGAACCAACATCGATGAATCCTGTTGTCACTATTGCCTCAAGCTTGGCCGAAAGGGTGACCAATTCCTGTCCCGCAAAATCGATCTCCTCTTCCCATGGCTTAAAACCCTCTTTTTCGAGACGTATATGGTGGCTTTTGGCCAACTCCAGATTTCCAATGGTTGTTGGAGTGACTTGACCGGTATCCCGGTTGTCGACCGATATTCGCGCCGAGTCCGGTTCCGAACTTATATCGATCTCCCCCACAGTCGGGGAGGGCAACGGCTTGGGTTCCAGCTCACTCCAAAAAAAGGCGAGCAATACTCCCCCAACCGCCAAAGCGGCGGTGATGAAAGGCCAAAGCGGCCTCCTTTTTTTTTCTTTTTTCGGAAATTCCTTCGCCGTGACAACCGATTCCGGTGTCGTATGCCTTAATTGGCCTGGTTTTATCCAGTCTTCCGGTTTGGTGGTGGGGGCCATCATTTCGTCCATCAACTCAAAAGGTTCTTCACGGTGAACAATGCTCTCCTGTTTTACCTCGGGGGGGATGACCGGAAGGGTCTCCGATTCAAGTCTCGTTTGTTCCTGCGTTTTCTTTTTTTTGACTTTCAGCTCCGGGGCGAACCATTTTTTGATCAGATTGGCAAGCTGTCTGGGTGAAAAATCGACATACTGCGAGTAGAGCGCTTTTGTCAGGGCGATTTGAAAATCTCCGGCCGTTCCGTACCGGTCGTTGGGGCTGAAAGCCAGGGCCTTGGCGAGTATCGAGCGGATTTCGGCCGGAATCTTTTTTGAAAGAGACTGCCCGGTGATGTGCGTGGTCTGGATGATTTTGAGCACCTCGATCTGGGTTTCACCCGTGAAAAGTCTCTCTCCGGTGAGCATTTCGTGGAGAATGATCCCCGCGGAAAAAATATCGGTTCGGGCGTCCACCGGTTTCCCCAATGCCTGTTCCGAGGACATGTAGGTGACCTTTCCCTTCAAAATGCCCGCGGTTGTATGCGAGATGTTAAGCGCCGCCTTGGCGATGCCGAAATCGACGATTTTCGTTTCCCCCTCGAAAGAGATGAGGATGTTCTGCGGGCTGATGTCACGATGAACAATGTTGAGCGGCTGGCCGTTTTCATCCCGTTTGCTGTGGGCGTAGTCAAGCCCCTTGCAGATTTCCGAGCCGATGTAGAGGCAGATTTCGACCGGGATCTTTTCACCCAGCTCCTTGCCGCGGTTCATCAATTCGCGAAGATTTATGCCGTCGATGAACTCCATCGAAATGTAATAGTCGTCGCCCACTTTGCCCAGGTCGTATATCTGAACAATATTGGTATGCGAAAGGCGGACGGCCAACTTGGCCTCGTCGGTCAGCATGGCGATGAATTCTTTGTCGGCCGAATAGTGGGGGAGGATTTTTTTGATGGCGAGTTGTTTTTCAAAGCCGTCGACGCCAAAAGTCTTGGCCTTGTAGATTTCGGCCATTCCCCCGACAGCCAGTTTGTCGATCAAAAAATATTTGCCGAACGGTTTTGGTTCAAAAGTGGACATTTATATCGGGGCCCCGATCGGCCCTGTAGTGTTGCTACTCGCGTCCTGTATTTAAGGCCTCCGATGGCCCAGGACCCCGCGCTCACCATGGGCAAAGCCCACTGGTGAGCTTTAATAAACTTTAGCGAATCAGTAAATAACCCCCGATCATGAGGATGAAAATAAGCAAGACAACGCCATAGACAAGAAGTATTTCGGACCGCACGCGTCTGGTCTGCGGATCGATGATCCCCGGGGGAAGAAAACCGGTAAAATTTTTGCCCGTGCCGGACATGTTTTTCTTGACCGTTGCCTCAGCGTCATCGACCGACGTCTTTTTTGATCCTTCGTCAATCCGCTTTTCCTCCTCCATGAACAGCTTTGGGTTGCTGGGAACCGTTATGTAGAGAACATTGTTGTTGAGCAGATGTTCCTCGGAAATCGGCTCGCCCGGGGAGAGATTCTTGATTTTGAGGCCGGCCGCCCTTGAGATGGAAACAAAGGCGGGGCTGATGGTTTCCCCCCCTTTCAGTTCAACGTCAACGCGCAACAGGGATGGATCGGTTCTCAAATTTATTTTTCGGAAGATGATCCGCTCGATTTCATCCCTCGTTACCTGAATGCCCCGTTTCCAGAGTCTGCTTTTATCGAACAGAAGCTCCCAGTCGGTTTTTTCCCCCAAGGCCTGAAACGCATCCTTGCCGGTTTCCTGCCCCGATTGGCGGTCTTTCTGACTTTCGGCCGTCGACTGGATCTTCCAGTATTCAAAACGATCGGTTTTGTCGATTCTTTCCACTACCATAATTTTGTATGTTTCGTCCTGCGGCGAAACACCACGAGTTGCCTATAATTCACGCACCCCAAGCCCTTGCGAAATTGCACAGCAAGAAATATAAACCTCTTGCGGCGATTCTATGAGCGGAGTGGCAAAATATCAAGGATATTCCGGATGTTAAACCTTGTGGGGAGGAAAGTCTCCACCTTGATAAGGAAGAATTATTTTACCCGAAGCCGAAACCCGATGTCGCTTAAGGTTCCGGATATCACGGTTTCCAAAAAGATCAGCATGATGACGACAATCATCGGGGTCCAGTCGATGCCGGTTTTGTAGAGAAAAGAGGGGAGGAAACGGCGAACGCGCGAGAAGAGCGGTTCGGTGGCCTGATAGAGAAAATTGACGATCGGGTTATACGGATCGGGGCGGACCCATGAGACAATAACGGCGCCGGCGACGATGAAGGTATAAATACCGACAATCAGGCTCACTACTTTGGAAAGGGCGATAAAAATTAATCCGAGGAAAGACATAATTTTGTTCTACAAAAATTGCTTCGTCAAAAGGACTCTCCCTGTTTGCGGTTTCATTGCCTCAGTTGCCGCGCGCGCTGTGTCGCCGCGACCACGCATTGTTGAACAATACGCTCAAATTTTTTCCGTTGCAAGAATTTCAATCCTGCCTCGGTGGTCCCCCCCTTCGAAGCGACTTTTTTGACCAAAGCATCCGGTTCCTCGCCGCTTTCCGCCAGAAGGGTGGCGGCTCCGAGCACGGTTTGGACCGCCAGCTCTTGAGAGAGATGTCTTGGCAGTCCGGCCTTGATTCCTCCTTTTTGGAGCGCCTCGGCAAATCGGTAGACAAACGCCGGTCCGCTCCCGGACAAACCGGTCACGGCATCGAGGAGGCTTTCCTTTTTGACTTCAAAGGCAATCCCCACGGCAGAAAAAATAGTCTGTGTTCTTTTTCTGTCAGACGTGCCGCAATTCCGGTTGGCAAAGTAGGCAGTGGCGCCAAGCCCGACAAGCGCGGGTGTGTTGGGCATCAGTCGGATTATTTTGTATTGCCTCCCCAGGTTTTTTTCGAAGAAACGGGTGTCCAACCCCGCGGCGATGGAAAGGATGAGGTGCCGCCTCGATAGGGCCGGTCTGATTTGGTCCAGCAACTCCTTCATCTGCCGGGGTTTGACTGAAAGGAGGATGGTGTCGGCTTTTTCAACCGCCTCGATAGCTGAGTGCGAAGCGGCAATCCGGTATTTTTTCCGGATGAAGTTGAGACGCTTCCGGCTTACATCGAAGCCGATGATTTGAGCGGGGCGGAGGATTTTTTTGGCCAAAACTCCCGCGATGAGGGCTTCCGCCATGTTTCCGGTGCCGAGGATGGCTACCTTCATTTTACCCTTTCTCCAAAAAGTGCGGTTCCCACACGGATATAAGTTGCCCCTTCCTCAATGGCAACTTCAAAATCATGGCTCATCCCCATGGAGAGTTCGGTCAGCTCTTTTCGGTAACCCTTGTGAACGTTGATCTCCTTCAACAACTCGCGAAGTTCAACAAAAAAAGGGCGTGATTTTTCGGGATCGTCAAAGGGAGGTGGGAGTCCCATCAGGCCGGTAACCTCCAGATGAGGCAAGAGGGAAATTTCGCGAAGAAGGGAGGCCGCCTCATCGGGCGCGATTCCGGTTTTGGTTCCCTCTCCGGCTATGTTGATTTCCAGCAGGCATTTCTGGACACTGTTTTTTTCCCCCGCCCGTTTTTCAACTTCGTGGGCCAACGGATACGAATCGAGGGAGTGGATCAACACCGCCTTCCCGACCACTTCTTTCACCTTTCGCCGCTGAAGATGCCCCACAAAGTGCCACTGAATCTGGAAAGGGAGAAGCCTCCGGTATTTTCCGAGAAACTCCTGAACATAGTTTTCGCCGAAGATTTTAAGCCCCGCCTTCTGCGCCTCTTCAATCGCCTCGGCCGGTTTGGCCTTGGAAACGGCCACGAGGCGGATTTCTTTGGGGTCCCGGCCCGAGCGTTTGGCGGCATCGGTCATTTTTTGGAGGACAGCGTGAAGATTTTTTTGGATATCGACGGTCATTTTTTCTCCATCAGCCGGTTCCCGATTGTTTGAAACGAGAAGATCACGGCAAAAATAAAGAGAGAGGGAAAAAGAATCAAGTGCGGATAAAAGCGAAGCGCCTGATACCCCTCATGAGCCAATGTTCCCCAGCTTGAATAAGGGGGAGTAAGCCCCAGGCCGATAAAAGAAAGGGTCGACTCGGCCAGAATCACCGTCGGTATTTGAAAGAGAAGAGTTACCGTCAAAGGCCCGGTTGTTTGCGGAATCAGATGACGGATCAAAATCCGAAACCCCCCAAGCCCCAAGGCTTCCGCCGATTCGATAAAGGGCATTTCCTTGTATTTCAGAATCTCGCCACGGACGATGCGGGCGACATTCACCCATCCCAGCGCCGAAAGGGCGAACAACATCCCCCAAAAGGTGCGTCCCAAAAACAGACCCAAGAGGATGTAAAAAAGCAGATCGGGGATCGAATAGAGGATGTCCAGAATCCGCATCAGGAACTGATCGGTTTTTCCCCCGGCAAACCCGGAGAGACTCCCGTACAAAACGCCGAAAAAAGCGGCAATGGCCGTCGCCAGAAGGGCGCACCCCAGAGAAACGCGGGCGCCAAAGAGAATGCGGGCCAGAAGGTCGCGCCCCAACTCGTCGGTGCCGAACCAGAATTGCGCGGAAGGGGTCGCCAGAAGGGCTTGGGGAAATTGTTGGTCGAAACCGTGCGGTGTCAGGATTTGCGGAAAAAGGGCGCAGAGGAAGAGGGTGATGAGGAATAGGGAGCAAATTAAGGCAAGTTTATTTTTCACTATCCACGATCCACTATCCACGATTCACGCCTTTCCTCATCCGCGGATCAAGCCACAGGTATCCCACATCCACCATCCAATTCAGAACGATCAGAATCGCCGCGTAAAACAGCGTGATCCCCATCACCAGAAAATAATCCCGATCGATGATGGCGGTGACAAAGTGGCGCCCCAACCCCGGAATGGCAAAAATGGTTTCGACGACAAACGATCCGGTAATCAGCCCTGCGGCCGTCGGACCCAGGACGGTCAGAAGCGGCTGGGCTACGTTTTTGAAAGCATGTTTTAGAAGCACGGTCCTTTCAGGCACCCCTTTGGCGCGAGCGGTGCGGATAAAATCCTGCTTCAGTTGCGTCAAAAGCCCCGATCGGGTCAGCTGAATAAAATAGGCGGTCGGCGTGGCGGATAGTGTGATGACCGGCAGAATACGATACGATAATCCCTCCCAGAGGGCCGGGGGCAACCAGACGAGCCAGAAGGAAAAAATCATCACCAGAATCACCGCTTTCACAAAGCCGGGGAGGGAGACCGAAAGAGAGCTCATGAATGAAAAGAGGCGGTCTGGCCACCCGTTCGGCCTGCGGGCGGAGCAAAGCCCCAGAAAGAACCCGCCGATCGTGGCGAGGACGAGGGAATAAAGGGCCAACTGTGCGGAAGGGGGGATGGCCCGGGCCATCATCTCGGACACATCACGGTCGCGATATTTGAGGGAAGGACCCAGTTGGCCGCGGGTCAGATACGAAAGGTAGGATTTAAGATCTTTCCCAAACCAGACCCAGAAATTTTCATCCCCGCGTCTTTGCAGGCCGTATTTTTCGTAGAGATTTTGCTCAATTTCCGGAGGAAGGACCCGCTCCTGATCAAACGGCCCGCCGGGAATGGTGTGGAGTAAAAGAAAGGTTAAGATAAGCACGGCCAGAAGTGTTGTGAGACTTATGGCGAGGCGACGAAACAATGAGGAAATCATCGAGGTATCGGTTTAAAAAGTTCCAAAAGTTCAAAGTTGAGAGTTAAAAGCTTCCAAAACCTTAAACCTTGAACTTCTATAACTTTTTGAACTTTACTCTTTTATAGTACACAAAATCCATCGGAATGATGGGGAACGGCCTTAATTTTTCGCGAACAAGAATATTCTGGGTGGCCGCAAAGAGCGGCAGGATAACCGTCTTCCGCTCAAGGAGTATTTTTTGCGCCTCATCGTAGAGACCTTTTCGTTTTACCCCATCCGATTGGGTGGCCGCCTCGCCGATCAAGCGGTCGAACTCGCTGTTTTTCCATTGCGTATGGTTGTTTCCCGAAGCGGAGGTAAAGAGATTCATGAAATTATCCGGATCGGGATAGTCGGCTCCCCACCCGAGGCGAAACAGACCCGGCGGGTCGTTACGGAGGAGGGAAAGGTAGCTTTTCCATTCCTGGTTGTCGAGTCGGACATCGATTCCCAGATTTTTCTTCCACTGGCCTTGAGCCCATTCGGCGATTTTTTTGTTCACCGGGTCGGAGTTGAAGGTGAGGGTGATCTCCGAAATTTTCACCCTCCCCCTTACCCCCTCCCCTCGAGGGAGGGGGGATTCCACAAAATATCCCCTCTCCCCTTGGGGGAGAGGGTTGGGGTGAGGGGTGATCCCGGCCTCTTCAAGCAATTCCCGTCCCTTTTCCGGATCAAATTTCAATCCGATCGACTCATCAAACCCGAACATCCCCGGCGGGATCCACGAATTGACCGGTTGTTCGCCCCCTTTCAGGATATTCGGGATTTCACTTTTATCGAGCGCCATCGCCAAAGCCTGCCGGATGCGGACATCATCAAACGGTTTTTTGGTTGTGTTGAAGCCGTAGTAATATCCCCTCAATTTGGGGGCATGAACCATGTCGGGATGATTTTTGTAGCGGGGGAGGGCGACCGGCGGCGGTGAGGCGATATCAAGCTCCCCTTTTTCGTAGAGGGCCAGGACGGTGGCAGGCTCATTGACGAGAAAAACCGTAATTCCATCGATGGCCGGGCGGGGGCTTCCGCCGTAGAGTGGATTTTTTTCAAGCTTTAGGCGGTATTCATGCCACCATTCTTTCAAAAGATAGGGTCCGCAGGTCACCATGTTTTCGGGATCGGTCCAATTGTCACCGTATTTTTCGAAAAGATCCTTTCGAAGGGGATAGGTAACCATGAAGGTGGCAATGGCGGGGAAGAAAACAACCGGTTTGGTCAGACTTACCTTGAGGGTGAAAGGATCAATTACTTCAATACCGACCTGATTTTCCTCCCTGAGCCTGCCGCTGTTGAAGTCGCGGGCGCCGACGATGTCGAAGAGAAAATAGGCGTACTCGGCCGCGGTTTCAGGCCTCAACAACCTCAACCAGGAATAACGAAAATCTTCGGCGATCACCTTCTTTCCATCGGACCAGCGATAGTTGGAATCGAGGTGAAAGAGGTATGTTTTTCCATCATCCGTGATTTCCCATGATTTGGCCGCCGCCGGGATCACGTTCATTTGATCGTCAAACTGAGTAAGCCCCTCCATCAACTGATTGAGGATCTGGTAGCTTACATTGTCGGTAGCTAAGTTCCAATCGAGCGTCGGCGGCTCGGTGGCCAGCGAGATGCGGATTTCCCGGGTCTCGGGTTTGGGGGAAGAACAACTGAATAAAATAATTCCAAACAGGCTCAAAAGAATGGTCCGATTCGACATGGGGCCGATTGTACATGGATTGGGCTTTGTGCCAAGAAAAGATCGAAAATCAGTCCAGATGTTCCAATACGAAATTTTTGGATGAGTTGTGGAGATAGAGTCCGTCCGGTTGGTGAGTGACCTTGTAGGTTCCGTTCAACAGGCGGCATTTGTCTTTTCCGCGGAGGGTAACGGTCCGACTGCGATTGTCGGCGTGCCAGCTTCCGGAACAAATTTGCACGTAATCCTGGTTGTCAAAAGTGGGGAAGAAGAGAAATTCCTTGTCTTCCTTGACGTAGAGGGTGGCTCTGTCGGTTTTGGGAAGGGCCAGATGAAAATGATTGACCATCAAATCACTGGTTCGTTCGTTCGACCAGCCGATGGGGTGAAAAATCAGCGCCGAAAAAAGAAAAAAGACAAGGACAAGGGCCTGCTTCATGATTACCGATTATTATAGCTGATCCAACTCCTCTTGAAAAGTCATGAATCAATGGGTAAAAAATTCTTTGAATCCTGGAAAATTCGTGGGAGAAGGGACGAACGACCGATTGTATTGAACTTATGGCCAAGACGCATCACAATTTGAATACGGCCGCCTTGTACGAGCAGATCATCCTGCGCAACGAAGCGGGCTTAAGCGAGCATGGCGCCGTTGTCGCCCTTACGGGAAAGTACACGGGACGTTCTCCCAACGACAAATTTGTGGTCAGGGAGCCTTCCAGTGAGGCGAATGTGGCGTGGGGAAAGGTCAATCGGCCGTTCGATCCGCAAAAATTCGATGTTCTCCATCAAAGAATGCTCGATTATATGAAGGGGAAGGAGTTGTTTGTCCAGGATTGCCATGCGGGGGCTGACGCCGACCACCGCCTCCCGATCCGGGTGATCACCGAATTTGCCTGGCAGAGCCTTTTTGCCCGAAACATGTTTATCCGTCCGGGGACGAAGGAAGAGATAGAAAACCACGTTCCCCAGTTTACGGTTGTTTGTCTTCCAAACTTCAAGGCCGACACCGAAGTCGACGGGACCAATTCCGAGGCCTTCATCCTCCTTAATTTCGGCAAAAAGACCATTTTGATCGGCGGCACCCATTATGCCGGTGAAATCAAGAAATCGATTTTCACGGTACTCAATTATCTTCTCCCTCTCAAAAATATTCTTTCCATGCATTGCTCGGCCAATGTGGGGTCGGAGGGGGATGCGGCGATTTTTTTCGGCTTGTCCGGAACCGGGAAGACCACCCTTTCCGCCGATCCGGAGAGGAATTTAATCGGCGATGACGAACATGGCTGGGGTGACCACGGCGTTTTCAATTTCGAAGGGGGTTGTTATGCGAAGGTGATCAATCTTTCGGAGAAGGCGGAGCCCGAAATTTACGCCTGTACCCGCAGATTCGGGACCATTTTGGAAAATGTCATCATGGATCCCGCCACCCGCCGGATCAACCTCGATATGGCCTCACTGACCGAAAACACAAGGGCTTCCTACCCGCTTGATTATATCCCGAATGCCATCCTTGACGGAAAAGGGGGGCATCCCAAAAATGTCGTGATGCTTACCTGTGATGCCTTCGGCCTGCTTCCACCGGTTGCCCGTTTGAGCGGGGCACAGGCGATGTATCATTTTCTTTCCGGGTACACGGCCAGGGTTGCCGGCACCGAACGGGGGATCAAAGAGCCGCAAGCGACCTTTTCCACCTGCTTTGGCGCCCCCTTTATGGCGCTAAAACCCTCGGTTTACGCAAAACTTTTGGGGGAGAAAATCCGCCGGCACGGCGTCAACTGCTGGCTTGTCAATACCGGCTGGACCGGCGGGCCTTTTGGGGTGGGTCAAAGGTTTGCCATTGCCGATTCACGCGCCCTGCTGAAAGCGGCCCTTTCGGGGGCTTTCTTGAAACTCCCGATGATGACAGAGTCCCGGTTTGGTTTTGAAGTTCCCACCCAATGCCCGGGGATTTCGTCTCAAACGATTTTGAACCCGAAAAAATCGTGGTCAAGCTCCAAGGCTTATGACGAGAAGGCGAAACATCTCGCCGAATTATTCCGGGACAATTTCAAGGAATTCGAGGCGGATGTGACGAAAGAAATCCGGAATGCAGGACCCGTGTTGTAGGGGCGGCCCCCTGTGGCCGCCCTTCACGCGGGGCAACCCCACCACATCCCATAAAGAGGGACTGCTTACGCTGTAAAGGGTGGCCGCTCTTCAACGAAGTAGCCCCCTTGCGGGGTATGCGGTTGCCCCTACGCCTCCCCCACCAAATCCAGACAGGTAATCTCCGGTTTTGAAAGAAGCCTTGCCTTGAAGATGTATCCCAGCCCCCGGTTCACATAGAGCCATTTTTCACTCAGCCGGTGCAATCCGCGGCGGAGATGTCTTTTTTCCACAGGCACCGCCAGCGGTCCAATGAACGGAAAACTGATCTGTCCGCCATGCACATGTCCCGAGAGCATCAGATCGAAATGAAGGTGCTCCAGTTCGGAAACGCTGTCGGGGTTGTGACAGAGAAGAATGGTCGGGACAGTGTCCATGCCGGGGTTTTTCGGTTTTTTGCAGAGGACTCGGGCCGGATGAAAATGGGAGGTCCACAAATCCCCCACGCCGATGATCTCCAAAAAATCCCCCCCCTTGCGCATTTTGATCCGTTCATTGTGCAACACGCGGATGCCGCTCTGTTCAAAGTGATGGATGATCTCTTCGTGGTCGATGGAATCCGTTGCGGGATGCCCCTTGTGGCAGACGCCGTAGTCATGGTTTCCCAGGACGGCAAAAAGGCCGCGTTTGGCTTTTAATCCCGCCAACATCCGTGCGAGCGAGGGAATATACGTCGAATCCCACTGAAAATAGTCCCCCGTCAGCGCCACCATGTCGGGTTTCAAGCCGTTTATCTTGTCGATGCATTTTTTGAGGAACGAGACGGAGTCGTTGGTGGGGCCGAAATGCAGATCGCTGATCTGCACAATACGGAACAAATTGAACGACCGCGGGAGTTTTCTGATGGGAATTTTCAGGTGCGAAATTTTTACCAGCCTTGGCTCAATCACGTGAACATACAGTCCGATAATGGGGAAAAAAAGGACGATAAAAACGGAAACAATCCATTGAACCGGTTTTTTCTGGTAGAGGGTGCGAAAGAATTCTTTCAGCCGGATTTGTTTCATAAGAGGTAACTGTTCACCCCTTAAGGGGTGCGGTTCTTTTAGCCGGGGGCTTCCAGCCCCCGGAAAAATGTCAGGCAAAATGATTTTTGCCCTGAAAGGGCAAGGTCAATTATCATTAACGCCGCCCTTTCGGGGCTATTGATGTTTTGTTTCATTTCCATTCCGGGGGTTTTCACCCCCGGCTAGAGGAACCAGGCCCCTCCGGGGCCCGTCTTTATCTACCCGATGAGTGTACCTGTTACAAAAGTTTCAGTTTTTTCAGCCATGGAATCAGCGCCTCCAGCGGCAGGCCGATGACGTTGGTGACGGAACCCTCGATTTTTTCCACGAATTTCTTTCCGATCCCCTGCGCCGCGTAGGCCCCCGCTTTGTCAAGGGGTTCTCCCGTTTCAAGATATTCCCCCACTTCCCTTTTGGAAGGCCTTTTAAGCGTTACCGCGGTTGTTGCTGTTTCCACGCAGATAATTTTATCAGGAAATTCCGCTATTGCAAAGGCGGTGATGACCTGGTGGGTTTGTCCCCCCAGCTCATGCCAGAACGCAGTTGCCTCGGTTTTATGACGCGGCTTCCCGTAAATTTTGCCTCCAAGCACCACAATGGTGTCGGCGCCGAGAGAATAAACGGTTTTGTCCCCTGATCTCTTTTGTTTTTTTAAGGCGGCCAAGGCCTTTTCAACAGCCAGTCTCCCGGCAAATTCAACCGGTGTTTCCCCCTTTTTGACCTTCTCGACGATTTCGGTTGGGAGAATGTCAAATTGAAGTCCCAGCTCCTTCAAAAAAAACGAACGTCGGGGGGATGCCGAGGCGAGGATCAATCGTGGTCTTATAATGTCGTTGTCTTGACGGGCCATTTTCGATATCCTTCTATCTTTAGCCCCAACCTTATTATCAAAATTGATATCACAGGGGCAACCCCTTCATTAGTTTTAAATATACATTGATGAGAGGGGTAGATGATTATTCATGAAAGGTAAATTTTCAATCTTTCTGTTGCTGGCGTTTGCAGTTTCCTCCTGTTTTGGCGGTGTGGAAAAGCGGGGGAGTGTCAAAGGCTATAAAAGCGGCACCGGCCGAACCGGCTCAGCCGGCCGGGCCTTCGGCATTGTCGCCACCGAAGGGGGGAGCTTCCGCGTTGGTTCCCTTCCTGCGGAATGGATACGGAAAAATTTTTCCTATCGGGCCATTCTGTTCACCCATGCGCAGAAAAACCGGACAATAACGGTGGATGCCTTCTGCAAGGGGAGTTTCGATGATGCTCCTCTTAAAGTTCTGACCAACCAGCTTCTTTACAATGTCACCGCTCAAAAACAGAGGATGCAGAAGGATTTGATGCTGGACGGTCGCGAGGCCCTGCGGACAGTGGTTTCCGGAAAGGTTGACGGAGCCTCCGTCATCCTCGATACGGTAGTGCTCAAGATGAATGAATGCGTGTTTGATTTTGTTTATGTCTCGCAACCCGGCGACTACGAGGGGGGAAGGTTCGATTTCGAAAATTTCTACCGGGGATTCAAATATATTCGGGGACCGGAGATAGATTAAAGTAACCACATGTCGCAAACAAAGGGAGCCCTTTTGTCTTTGCAATTTTTGCAAGCCGCCCTGAGTTGGCTTGTCTCGAAGGCCAATGTCGCCGGCGGGAGCGAAAATTGCTTCGTCAAAAGGCCTCCCTTTGTTTGTTGAGCCGTTACGATTAAGACCAATTCATTTCAGTTTTCTATCCATCGTTTTCAGGATGCGCTCAAACAACTTTTGAGGCGTGGGGGGGGGCAGATCCTGGAATACCTCGATTATGTGGGGGGAGCGGCGATGCTTGCTTTCCGGACCTTGAGGATGCTTGTCAAGGGTCCCGTTCCCGTTCATCTGGTTTTGGAGCAGGTGCTTCATATCGGCGTCAAATCGCTCTCCCTGACCAACCTGGTGGCTGTTTTTACCGGCATGGTGCTGTCGCTTCAGTTTATTGTCGGCCTTGAGCGGTTTGGCCTTACCCTCTATGCCGGCCAAGTGGTCGGGATTTCCATTGTCCGCGAACTGGGGCCGGTCTTGACTTCCCTGATGATCGCCGCCCGTGTCGGCTCCGGCATTGCGGCCGAACTGGGATCAATGGCGGTAACCGAACAGGTTCTGGCCATTGAAGCAATGGGGGCCAACCCCATTGCCAAACTGGTGGTTCCCCGTGTTTTGGTCACCACCCTGATCACCCCCATCTTGACGGTGATTGCCGATGTGGTGGGGATATTGGGGGGGATGTTTGTGGCTGTTATTGAATCGGGGGTGACTGCCCGGTTTTACATCGACCAGGTCCTTCGCACCGTGGAATTGGAAGATTTTTTTTCCGGAACCGGCAAAACCTTCTTTTTCGGCTTCCTGATCGGCATTATCGCCTGCAACCAGGGTTTGAGAACCACGCGGGGGACTCAAGGGGTCGGCGAATCAACGACCTTGTCGGTCGTGATCGCCTCGGTGGCGATCTTTGTGTCGGATTATTTTTTGACGAAATTATTCATTCTTTTTTAAAATGTCTTTGATCGAATTTAAAAATGTCTCCAAGGCGTTCGGTGAGAATCAGGTGTTGATCGGCATGAACCTGGCCATCGAGCAGGGGGAGACCATCACAATCATCGGTGGAAGCGGCACGGGAAAAAGCGTGACGCTCAAGCTTCTTTTGGGGGTCATCAAGCCGGATGAAGGGGATATTCTGTTCAAAGGGGAAAGCGTGGTGGAAATGACCGGGGAAGCCTTGATCGAAATGCGGTCGCACATCGGCATGTTGTTTCAGGGGGCGGCCCTTTTTGATTCATTGACGGTGGAGGAAAATGTCGCCTACCCCATCCTGGAGCATTACAAATATGCCGATGAAAAGGTGAGGCGCATTGTCCGTGAAAAACTGACGGTTGTCGGCCTTGATGACACGGAGGATATGTACCCCGCCGATTTGTCCGGGGGGATGAAAAAACGGGTGGGGCTGGCCCGTGCTATTGCCACCAACCCGGAGGTTATCCTCTATGACGAGCCGACGACCGGGCTCGATCCGGCCAATACCAACCGGATCGCCGAACTGATTTTGAAGCTTCAGAAGGAATTGAAGGTCACCTCGGTTGTGGTGACCCACGATATGGCCACTGCTTTTAAGATTTCCAATCGGCTGGCCTTGTTGCATAATAAAAAGATCGAGTTCGTCGGGACGGTGGACGAGGTGAAACGTTCCCGGAATCCGGTGGTCCAGAATTTCATTGAAGGGGAGATTGGCGGAGAATAAAAAGGTGACCAGGGACCAGGGACCAGGGACCGGAGACTAAAAGCTTTAGGTCACGGGTCACTGGTCAAATACAAATGAATCGATCAAAAGAACTCATGCAAATCCAGGTGGGGGCCTTCGTGGCCATCGGCCTTCTTCTGGGCATGATGGTGATTTTTCTTTTGGGGAGTGAAAAAAAGTTGTTCGAAACCCATTACACGCTTATTTGCCTGTTCGATGACATAAGCGGCCTGCGCGAGGGAGCCACGGTTCAGCTGGCCGGCATCCATGTGGGGACGGTCCGCCAGATCCTCTTCGAGGAAAAAATCGAGAAGAAAAAGGTCAAACTGGTCTTGAAAATCAGCAAGCGGTTTCAGGACCGTATTCGCGCCGATTCGAAGGCCACCATTGTGACGCAGGGGTTGCTTGGCGACAAGATGGTCTTTGTCAGCGTCGGGAGCGCCTCAGCCGATATTTTAAAAGACGGGAGCCTTCTCCCCTCCGAGTCCCCTTCGGGCTTTGCGGAAGTCCTGCAAAAGGGGGATGTCCTCCTCAAAAACGTCAACGATGTGGCCCTTCAGGTCAAGGAAATCCTGGATGAGGTGAAAACGGGAAAAGGGGTGATTCACGGCCTGGTTTATGACCCCCATGGGGAGGAGCTGGTCAACGATCTGAAGATGATTACCGAAAATCTGGGGGAGGCGAGCCGGGATCTGGCCGGTGTCACCCGGAAGATCAACAGTGGACAGGGGACCCTTGGCGCCTTGGTCAACGATGCCACCCTTTTCAATGACTTAAAGACGCTTTTGGGCAAGGCCAACCGGAACAAACTCATCCGGGCGGTTGTCCGCTACACCCTCAAAACAAAGGACGAAAATCTCCTGAAAAACGAGTCAAAATAACTGTTCCCTGCTTACGGCTCTCTGATCTCTGCTTACTCGTATTGTATCAAGCTCACTCTTATTTTCCCGTCCGGCAATTACCACAAGATCCATACCAATAAACCGGGACAGACACGCCGAATGCCGCAGGAACTTTCTGGATATTGGCCTTCATTTTCAGTACGGTTCCACGCGGGGTTGGTGTTATGCACGAAAAAGATCGCCGCACAAACCGCCGCAG
>JACQOY010000248.1 GCA_016207765.1 Deltaproteobacteria bacterium
TAAACTTACTGCTGAAGGAGATAATTGTATTCCTGATTCCACTTCTCGGCTTCGGTTGGCTCCAGTTTGAGGGCTTGATCGTAGATGATCCGGGCGCTTTCGGCCCTCCCCTGCCGCTCGTAGAGTTTGGCCAACAGGACAAAAGGTCCAACCGACTGGGGATGATAGAGGGTGGTTCGGATAAGGTGAAAAATCGCCTCATCGAAATACTTGTTCTTGACCAGGAGATCGACCAGATCGTGTCGATAGGTCAGCGAATTGTTGGGAGAGCGCTGAATCCCTTCCTCGAAATAATAGATGGCATCGTCGTCCTTACCGGCATCGAGCGAGAGATAAGCAAGACCGAAGAAGGGCATGGCATAAGAAGGGTCCTCATCGCGCGAGAGATTGAAATATTCTTCGGCGGCTTTGGCGTCCTTTTTGTTGTAATAGTACCAGCCAAAACGATAGGCGAGCATGGCCGAATGGAGTTCTTTTTCCCGCGCCCTTGTCAGCCATTCCCATGCTTCGTCCGTCTTTCCCGAATCAAGATACACATAGGCGATACTGCTGGCCGTTTCGGGATCGGCGCTCAAGTCCCACGCCTTGCGATAATGTTCGATGCTCTTTTCACCGTCCCCGGCGGCATAGTAGGCATAGGCCAGGCGGGTTTCATAGCTGTCGTAGCCGGGATATTTGTCCGCAAGGAGTTTCCGGATTTCGACCGCTTTTTGCGGATCCCCCTGGGCCAAGGCCAGTTCGGCAAGACAGCTGTCGGCGCGGTCATCATCCGGCGTCGATTTTTGGATCAATTCACAGACAGATTGCGCCTCGACATATTTTCTCTGGTCCATGTAGCCATAAGCCTTGTCCAGCCATTGGTCCGGCCCTTCCAGTTCGATCGGTTCTTTTTGCCCGGGCACAGCCAACACGGCGTGATCGATTTTCCAGGTTTGGCCGAAATCCGAAAAGAAATCGATCTTGACCGATCCCTTCCCTTTTTGTCCAGCCAGGTCCATCTCAAGTTTTCCTTCACCTCCCTCCTCATTATTGTATAAAAATTCTCCCGAAGGGGATTGATCCCACTTCTCGACCGGGCCGATGAGTTCGAGGATTTTGGAATGATTTGAAAGATAAGTCTTCGCCAGAGCATAGGCCGGAAAATCAACGAGGAGGCGGCCCCAAATCCAAAAACCGAAAACAACCACACCGACAAAAAACAACACAAAGGACAAAACCGCCAGAATTGCCCCCGCCAATCCCCCTTTTTCGGAGGCCAAAAGCCGCTTGACCTCTTCCCGGACGGCGTTCAGTTTTCTTTCACAACTTCCCCTCTTTTTTTCCGGAAGTTGACGGTACTCATTCCGGATAAAAGCAAGGTGCGTGGCCTGTTCCACATATCGTTCGCGGAGGAGCTCATTCTGAAACCATCCCGACTTGTCGCGCCGCAGGTATGATTTTAAAATCGCAACATGCTCCATCGGCAATGTTCCTCCCATCGCCTCCACGGTCAATTCTTCCCCGATCATGCGGCTTTCACGCAAAAGCGAAACCTGAAAAAGGAGAAAGAGGACAAAAAACAAAACCGGAAGACAAAAGAAAGGAAGAACGGCGAGCACGGGGTCATTTGAAAGATCGGAGGCGGTCAGCACCGAGTTCCAGAAAGAATGGATCATTACCGCCAATCCCCAACCCATCGCCGCCGCCACCGTTCGTTCGGACCATTTTGAATGGCGGGCATAGGCCAGACATCCCCCAAAAACGCCGGTGGCGGCCGCATGAACGCCGGCGGTAAAAAAACTACGGACATACATGTTGCGAATCCAGGCAAATTGGCCGCTCTCGTGGTAGACGCGGATAAAGTAGAGGACATTCTCGCTGAAGGCAAAACCAAGCCCCACCACGGCGCCATACAAAAGACCGTCGGTGATATTATCGAACTCCCGGGAAAACCAGGCAAACAAAACAATCATAATCCCCTTATTGGTCTCTTCGACGACCGGCGCCACCAAACCGGCGAGAAAATAAGTGCTCCCCGCCTCGGTCATTATCGAGTGTCCGATGATTCCCACAACCGTGTTGGCCGCAAACGAGAAGCCGATCGAAACAGTGGCCCCCAGGAAAAAGGTCATGAGAATATGACCGAATGGTTCCCGTTCATACCGGTCGAGCCAGCGAAGAAAAAGAATGTAAACGGTTATGGGAAGAAGCGACGCCGCAACTGAAATGGGAAAAATCATGGCTCAAACCTCTTACTGTGAAGTGGCCCTGTTAGTAACGCACGTTGGCTGGGAATGGTAACACGAAGCTCCCCGATTGTTGTATTTTAATTTTTTTCGATTTTTCCCTTGTCACTATTTACGAAATGGGTATACA
>JACQOY010000254.1 GCA_016207765.1 Deltaproteobacteria bacterium
AAGCCGGGGTTCACCGACATTAAAAGAACCATATCGACAATGCTCAAGACCGGTTCCACAGCGGAAACCGGCGTCGCGGGATTCAAGGCCACCGCCGGATGAGCCCCCAGTTCGCGAATTTGATTGAGTGTCCGGTCGAGGTGATACCCTTCCTCCGCATGGACCGACACATAAGTTGCCCCCGCCTTGATGAAATCTTCCACATAGCACTGGGGGTTTTCGATCATCAGGTGGACATCGATTGGAAGTTTGGTGATTTTCCCGACTGCCTCGACAACAACGGGCCCAACGGTGATATTCGGAACAAAGTGGCCATCCATCACATCGACATGGATCCAGCCGGCCCCCGCAGATTCAACGGCGCGCACTTCTTCGCCCAGTTTTGAAAAATCGGCCGACAAGATCGATGGGGCGATTATTTTCATGAAAAATTTTTTCCGACCTCCAACCGGTACCCTCTGACAAACTCCGCCGCCGACATCCTTTTTTTTCCCTCAATCTGGACCTCGGTCAAGAGTATCGCTCCATCGCCGCAGGCCACATGAATCCCTTTTTCGTTCAGGAAATAGATTTCTCCCGCTGTGGAGGCCGGGCGCTCAGTCAACACCCGGCTATGGTAGATTTTAAGCAGTTTGTTGTCAACGAATGTATAGGCGCCGGGCCATGGATTGACGCCGCGAATCCGGTTATGGATGACAAGGGCCTTGTTTTTCCAGTCGATCCTTCCATCCTCCTTTTTGAGGGACGGAGCCATTGTGGCCTGTGAGTCATCCTGCGGTTGGGAAGTGATTTGCGCGGCGGCAATTTTGGGAATCGTTTCAATCAACAACCGGGCCCCTTCTTTTGCCAGGCTTGAAGTCAGACTCCCTGCCGTATCATTTTCCCCGATTTTTACCCTGGCCTCGCAATAAACCGGGCCGGCATCCGGTTTTCGGACCAGTTTCATGATCGAAACCCCCGTCTCTTCTTCCCCGTTGATGAGGGCCCAATTGATCGGCGCGGCTCCCCGATATTTGGGGAGAAGAGAGGCATGGACGTTGATGCAATCGATGCGGGGAGCTTTCAGCACCTTTTCAGGGAGAATTTTTCCATACGCGGCCACAACAATAAAATCAGGCTTCATCGATTCAATCAGGCTGAGGGTCTCGTCGTTTTTCAGGGATGCCGGCTGAAACAACGGGATTTTTTTTTCGCGCGCCAACTCGGCGGTTGGGCAGACATGCAAATGCCGCCCCCGCCCCGCTGGTTTGTCGGGTTGCGTGAAGACACCGACGATCGGATAGACAGCTTCGACAAGGGCGGCAAGGGAGACCCTTGCAAACTCCGGTGTTCCCATGAAAAGAATTGTCGGTTTGGGTATATTCAGATGCAAACCCCGTAGGGGCGAATCTTGTATTCGCCCTGCGAGGGGGCGATCACAAGGATCGCCCCTACAGAATCGTGGCCAATTCCTTCTCTTCCCCTGCAACGCGCAGACGCTTTTGCTTGTACAAACCCTGTTCAATGCGGTTTAATTTATCCACCAGGAGAATACCGTCCAAGTGATCGATCTCATGCTGAATGCAAACCGCTTTCAGTTGTTCAGCGCCTATTTCACACGGCCGACCTTCGAGGTCGAGATATTTCACGCGAATTTTTTCATTCCGGTCGACAAGCACAATCAGTTCGGGGCATGAAAGGCACCCCTCCTCATACTGGATTTTTCCCTCACCATGGACAATTTGGGGATTGATGAGAGCCAGTTTATCGTGAACAATTTTTTCCGGATCAATCGGGTCGATTTTTGGGACATCCATCACGATCAGACGAATCAGCTCGCCGATTTGAGGCGCCGCCAGCCCGATGCCGTTTTCGGCTACCATGGTTTCAAACATATCCTCCGCCAGCGAAACGATGGAGGAAGACACCTTGGCGATCGGCTTCGATTTTCGCCTCAGTTTCGGATCGGGGTATTTAAGGACAGTCAACGATGACATGTCTTTTTATAACATACCGAGCGGATCGACATCAACCGCCCACTTGACGCCGGCCGGGAGGCTCCGTTCCACAGAAGAGGCAAGGAGGGAAGCCCCCTTTTGCACCTCATTGATGGTTGCCCCCTTCAAAAGAATCTGCCATCGAAAGCGTCCCCGTATTTTTTCGATCGGCGCCTTCGCCGGCCCCAAGGCGGCAGGGCCGCCTGCCAAAGGTCCAGAATGAACCTTCATAGAAGCTTCAAGATAAGAACCTAAGCGCCGCATGAAATCGGCCAGACGTTTTTCGTTGGTGCCCGAAAAACGGAACTGGATCAGACGCGTAACCGGCGGGTATCCCGTTTCGCGGCGAAAGGACAGTTCCTGTTCGAAAAAACCCTCGAAATCGCCCCGGCACGCGCACTGGATACTGTAATGGTTCGGGGCAAAGGTCTGGACGATCACCCGTCCGGGGGCGGATCCGCGCCCGGCACGGCCCGATACCTGGGTAAGCAATTGATAACTTCTTTCCGCAGAGCGAAAATCGGGAAGACCGAGGCCGACATCGATCCCCAGCACGCCAACCAGCGTAACACCGGGAATATCGTGTCCCTTGGCTATCATTTGGGTGCCCACAAGAATGTCTATTTTTCCCTCTTTGAGCCTCTCAAGCGTTTGGAGAAGATACCCCTTCTTCTGCGCACTATCGCGGTCGAGCCGCGCCACCCGGGCCTTGGGAAACCAGGTTTTTATCTCCTCCTCTACCGTCTCGGTGCCGAGTCCGAGAAGCGTAACCTCACGGCTGGCACAGGAGGGACATGATTGGGGAATTCCCATCTCGTAACCGCAATAGTGACATAGGAGAGATTTGCTCGCGCGGTGACAGGTAAGGTTGACACTGCAATTGGGGCAAAGAAAAGCCTTCTCGCAAGCAAGGCAAAAAAACGAATTCGCAAAACCCCGGCGGTTGATCAATATCAGAACCTGCTCCTTCCGCTTAAGCGTCTCGGCAATGGCTTGGTGCAGTTCGTCACAGAGGGAGAGAACACTCTTTGTCTGCCGCTTGAAGGCCGCCATGTCGACCAACCGGATTTTCGGCATGACCGCATCGCCTGCGCGTTCGCGCAGGGTGTAGAGATGGTATTTTCCGGAACGGGCATTGTAAAAACTCTCCAACGAAGGAGTGGCCGATCCCATCAGGACCACCGAGTTCTGAATCTTGCCACGCATGAGAGCCAGATCGCGCGCGTGGTAACGAAACCCTTCCTCCTGTTTGTAGGAAGAATCGTGTTCCTCGTCGATGACAATGAGGCCACAGTCGGCAAAGGGGGAAAAGAGCGCCGAACGAGTCCCGACGATGACGCGGGCGCTTCCGTCACGGCATCGTTTCCATTCATGGAGACGCTGATTTTCGGTCAAGCCGCTGTGGGTAAGCGCCAGCTTTTCCCCGAAAACCTGCCGAAACCTCCCCACAATCTGGGGGGTGAGGCCGATTTCCGGAACCAGAAAAATGGCCGAACGGCCCTTTAGGACAACCTGTTGAAGAAGTTTCAGGTAAATCTCGGTCTTTCCACTGCCGGTAACGCCGAATAAAAGGGAGGGAAAAAACCGATTTTTGTCAACCTGCTCCACCAGTGACGAAAGAATGCCTTTCTGGTCTTGGTTGAGTTGTATTTCTTTTTCGGTGAGCCAATGTTTGGCAAAGGGCGATGAGCGAATCGAGGGGGGACGCTGTTTTGCCGAACGGAGTTTGAAAAACTTTGAGGGGAGAGCGGAGGCCAATACTTCCCCTATCGGTGTGAGATAGTAACGGGAAACCCATCCCAGCCATTCCCAAAAAAACTCCGGAACGACCGCTTCGGAATGGAGAGGCGTCTCCACTTTTCGGGTCGGCCGTTCGGGCTTGTTCTGATGAATCTCCGCCACCACCCCAATGGCCCGCCGACGGCCAAAGGGGACTTCCACTAAAAAACCGCGCTTAAGAGGGGTTGCCGGGGAGACTTCATAAGTAAAGGAATGGGCCAGTGGAACCGGAAAAACAATTTCGGCGTAATCCATAATTTATTGAAATTAAAAGATAAAAACAGAAATCTGGAAGTTATAGTCAAAAAAATGGCATACTTTAAAAAATCGTCATTTTTTTGAATTTTTCTTTTCTCTTTTTTGGAAAAACCCTTATAATCGTTAATTGGATGGACAACGCCTCTCCGCTCCCGCGGAGAGGACCTGCCTGAGAGCAAGCGGGTTGATTTTTAGGGGCACAACTAAGCTGTCCACGGGAGGCCCGACAGGGCGAAGGTGGGTAAGTTGCCCTTACAAATCAGCCCGCTTGCTCCTCTCCTTCATTCGTATCCGCAACCAGCAACCAATCATCTGCTCTCCGCAATCATCTTGATCAAATCAAGAGCTTTCTGACTCAATCCCTCATGCTTGAGGGCATAATTGATGTTCGCCTCCAGAAAACCGGGTTTATTGCCGATATCGAATCGCTCCCCTTCAAATTCCAGTGCGTACAAGCCG
>JACQOY010000255.1 GCA_016207765.1 Deltaproteobacteria bacterium
ACATTGAACACCATCCGACAGGATGACCGGATCGCCTCCTTACTCGCCTCGGCTGAAACAAGCTATACGGAGCTTCCTTTCATCATGGATTGCGGGGAATTCTTTCTTTGCGGCACCCTCGATCGGCTCTTTCTCTTGCGTGATGAATGGATCGTCCTCGATTATAAAACCGACCGCTTCGAATCGCCTGAAGAATTGAACCGGCGCGTTTCGGCCTACGAGGGACAGATGGCCTGTTACGCCCTGGCCGCAAGCGAAATTCTCAACGTCGACAAATTAAAGAGCGCGCTTCTTTTTACGGAGGGACCCGCCTTGAATGAAAAGGAATGGGGCAAAACCGATCTGGAATCGGCGAGAAAAGAATTACAGACCATCCATCAAACCATTTCAGGATCAAAAACAGACCAGGGACCAGGGACTAGTGACCATAGACCAAAAGCTTCAGGTCACGGGTCACTGGTCACGAGTCACTTGTCCTTTAATTATCCCGAAGACACCCTTGTCTGCCGCCATTGCGGGTATTTCGAGGGGAATTATTGCGGTGTCAGAGGGAAGCCAAGGTTTTCTCCAACAGCAGAATAAAATCCCTCACCTCTTTTTTGACGCGCAGGACCCCAGTCCCCGTCTTTCCCAGCACCGCAACCAACGCCTCTGCCGCGACGCCGACCCGCTCGATCGACAGTGAAGTAGCCAGGGCCCCGATCTTTTCTGCCAGCTTGATAAAGACGGCGAGCTCCTTGTCTCCAAACGCCCCCTTGTAGTACAAATCGCCCAACTGTTTTTTCAATTCGTCGAGTTCCCTGATTTTGCGCCGGGCCAACGGATGTGAAAAAATCGGCGTCTTGTTTTTTTCGTCCTCCGGCCGGCAAGCCTCCACTATTTTTTCCCACTCCCGCTCCAGAGAGCTTTTCTGGACAAACGGCGGGGGATTCAGGCCCTTCAACCCGAAAAAAACCGCAAAACGGCCGTAACTCAAGGCCGAACAGAAATAAAATTTCCCCGCGATCGGATCCTTTTGGTCCAGGAATTCAAGGTAGAGGTCGGTTCCGTTTTGGTCGGGAAATTCAACATCCATGAAAATAACGTCGGGGAGCGGGAGTTTTTCTTTTTTCACCTTTTTTGATTTTTTCAGAAAAGAATCAACATCGGTAAACACCTCAACCTTGGCCTGCAAGGCTTTAAGCCTGTTTTTGAACCCGTAGGCGAAACTGACATCGTCATCAACGATCCAGACAAGCATATTAAATCCGATCCTCGCTCACCAACATTTAACATTCCTTTAATTGGGCATTCCGGTTGAACAAAAAACGGTGCGCAAGAAACGCGAGAATCATCGACGAGAGACCGAACTCAAACACGATCATAAAAATGACCACCATCTGGTATTTGACCGCGATAATGGGGCTGATGCCCCCGACAATCAACCCCGCCATCATGCCCGGCAGATAGATGAGCCCCAGGGTTTTCATCGAATCGATGGTCGGAATGGAATCGGCGATCAGCGCCTGGCGAACCAACCCCCGTATCGCCTCACGCGGGCGGGCTCCAAGGGCCAGGTTGGATTCAATCTGAAGGCCGTTTCGGCGGACATCGGAGAGAAGCCTCTCCAGAAAGAGCGAGCTGTTGTTCATCGCCTGTCCCACCAGCATTCCGCCGATGGGAATGACGAATTTGCCGCTCCATTCGATGGCGCCGAAGGTTAAAAGCAGTCCCAGCGTGACCGAAACGGAAACAAAGATCGCCGTCGCGATCAGTTTCCAGATCCCTGCCACCCTTTTTGAACGTCCGGCCGACACCGCCGTCGCGATACCGGCCATGAGGGAAACGACACCCGCCAGAATCCACCCGTTTTCAATGACAAAGACATAGGCGATGACATAGCCCACCGCCAAAAGCTGGATCGCTCCCCGGAGCGAGCTGAAAAAAGTATCTTTGGCGAGCCCAAGCCTCTGCCAGGCGGAAAAGAGGATGAAGGCAAGAATGAGAAGAAAGGTCAATCCGAGACTTAGATACGATATGTCACGCATACGGTGAAAACTCCTCCCCTTTGTAAGGGGAGGTCGGGTGGGGTAGAGCAACTGGCAGGCTCTACCTCCCCCAACCCCTCCTTACAAAGGAGGGGAGAAATTACACAAACCTCCCCTTTTCTATCCTTATCCGATTTTTTCCCAACCGATCGGCCTGATCGGCATGATGGGTCACCCACACCGCCTTGAGGCCGTCTTCTTTCACCAGGCGTTTGATCGTCTCCTCGATTTTGAGGGCCGTTTCAGCGTCCAGACTTGATGTCGGTTCGTCCAACAAAAGGACCTCCGGTTTATTGGCCAACACACGGGCCAAAGACACCCTCTGCTGTTGACCCACAGAAAGGTGGGCGGCATCGCGATTGATCAGACCGGGATCAAGATCAACATGGCGCATCAACTCCGCCAGGACGGAATCGGCGGGATTTTCCCCCTTGAGATGCGGGCCGAACAAAAGATTATCACGCACCGTTTTTTCGGGAAGGGCCGGAAGTTGAAAGAGCATTCCCACCCTTTGACGCAACTGGGTCACGGGAATTTCACGGATTGGCTTGCCGTGAAAGAAAATTTCCCCCTCCTGCGGATCTTCCAGCCGGTTCAAAAAACGGAGGAGTGTGCTCTTGCCGGCGCCGGAAGGGCCCATGACGACAAAAATGCCGTCGCCGTTGATGCAGAGCGAGGCGGAATGAAAAACGGCCGTCTCCCCCGATGCGGGGCTCTTTTTCCGGCAAGAAACATTTTTTAATTCAAACAATGGAATCATGATGGAATCGGCAGCCGAATATCAAAACAGGTCCCTTCCCCGACAACGCTGGCGACGGCGATTTTTCCCCCGTGTTGTTCCACTATTTTCTGCGAGAGGGCCAATCCCAAACCAAGCCCCTTGCGCTTTGTCGTCGCAAAATCCTGAAACAGGCTTTTAAGCCTCTCCGGCGGGATTCCCATTCCGTTGTCGGCCACGGAAATTTGAACCCAATTTTTGCCGTTTTCCGACCGGATGCCGGCGGACAGACCTATTTTACCCCCTTTTATCATCGCCTGAATTCCGTTGGAAACAAGATTCGAGAGGACGCGCGACAGGGAAAACCGGTCCCCTTTTATTTCAAGCGCCGGCGGATCGACCCTTTTTTGGAGCTCCACATTGTTTTTTTCTGCCTCCATCCGGAAACGCTCCAACACCTCGTCAAAAATGCGCTCAACCGACAAAGGGACCGGCTGGAATGGAAGCTCCCCGGTCAGATCCTTCAGGTTGGCGAAAAAGAGATCGACATTGCCGAACTCGCGTTCGACCACCTGCGTGAAGTTTTCCCTGAATTTTGGGTCTTCGTACTTCGTGGACAAAAGTTTCGTCCAGTTGCGGATATTCGCGATCGGGTGTTTGAGGTCGTGTACCAGTCCTCCCGCAATCCGGCCGATCAGCGAAAGCCTCTCCTGCCGCTTGATTTTGTCGGCTTGTTCCGTCAATTGTCCGGTCATGGTGTTCAGGGCATCCCCCAGAATTTTGAACTCGTCTTTCGCCCTGATGACCACCTTGTGGGTCCAGTCCCCTTCCCCGATTTTTTGGATACCGATCGTCAGGACCCTGATATGCCGCAAAATCTCCCATCGCACTCCAAGATAGCCGACGGCCACCATCAAGACAAAAATAAGGACGGCAAACAGAATCAACTGCCGGGTCAATTGATGGGCCAGGGCAAAGGCCTCGCGCGTCGGCTGTTCGATGAAAATATTTCCCTTGAGGTCCCCTTTCAGCGGCGCCGAAACCAGCAGATTGCGTTCTTTCTTTTTCTTGTCATAGAAAAGAGAGGTTTCTCTGTCGGAGGGGATTTTTTCCCTGATCGATTCATACTGCGGGAAAGGGGCCAGTTCGAAGAGGAGGCCCAGATTGGACGAAGCCACCACATTTCCGTCGGGATTGATGAGGGTAACGATCCCTTCTTCCCCGATCCTGATCTGATTCACCAGGTGCCAGACATAGATCAGGTTGATTTCAGAAACCAGGATGCCGGTTGTTTCCCCCATCTTCGTCACAGGCCAGGCCACCCGGATGGCGGGACGGACGGGGGGTGGATCGGTTGCGATGTAAATGGACGACCGGTAAACACCCCCTTTTTGAACAACGGGAAGAATCCGATCGAAGGGGATTTCCTCGGTCTTTGGCTCCAGGTTGCTGGTGGCCACAAATTTCCCTTCGGCATCGAACAGATGGATGTTCTGGAAATATTTGTAATCGAGGTAGCTGTTTTTTAAGAGGCGGTCTTTCTCTTCCGTTTCGAGGCTGATCTCGCCGAACTGCGCGGAGAGGGCTTTCAGCACCCTGTTTGCGTTTTCGAAATAGTTTTCCGCATTGGTGGCGGCGATTTTGGCGACTTCCATATTCCCCTGGATAACCGATTCCTGCGTGGCGGAGCGCAACTTGACGATGGAGACGACATAGGAGAGTCCAACCGGAACAAGCGCGGTGAGGAGGAAAAGGATAATGAGTTTGGTGAAGATGCTCCTCATGCTTCTTCGGGGAAGAGACAGGCAATGAATTGGTCCGCTTCTTTGACATCTTTTTCGATATCGTCGCGGGTCAATTCAAGGGTTCCCAAGGGGGGATAACGCTCCGCAAAATAATAGCCGGACACACGTTCACACAAGTCACGAAATTTTTCCAAGCTATTGTCGTATTTTGACGCATTATCCAAAAGCGCATCAAGTTCATGAATTTTCCTCAATTCCCATTTATTTTTCAGAAGAAAAGCCTTGAGATGCTTCTCAATGGATTGTTGCAGAAAAAAACCGGCCGCTTCAGCGTCGCTTTCTTCGAGCATAGTTTCGACGCGACGCCGGTCTTTTTTGGCGATAACCAGCCAATCACGAAAATTTGGGGAATCAAGTAAATCAGTCATAATCGAAGACCATGCGCCATCACACCTTTTACAAAAGAATCACCGGCCCTTGTTCTTTCCCTCAACTCTTCCGGCGTGAGAACAATTGGAGCCACAGGCAACCCCTGCCTGACTTCCCTGAGAAGCCTTTTTACCGTAGCCATCCGCTGAAAAAATTTCTCTTTCGTCGGAGCAATCACGAAAAGATCCACGTCACTGTCTTCCTTGGCTGACTGCGTTGCGCGGGAGCCGAACAGAATCACCTGCTGGGCATGGTAAGCCGCCTTCAGCCGCGCTCCCATTTGTTTGAGGCAATTGTTCAAATCGGTTGGTTTCATAGCCTAAGTCTATAATATTACGGTTTCTTCGTCTATTTATACTTCCGCTCCCCCTCCGGCATCAAGCGATAAGACGGCTACTATCCTATGCCGGCTTGATGAGACACCCCCTGTACAGCAC
>JACQOY010000251.1 GCA_016207765.1 Deltaproteobacteria bacterium
ATACGTGATGCTCATGTGTCTAGTGGGCTAGGAGATGTGTATTAGAGTCAGGGTTATATGTTTTTCATGCTTATGGTAATGATAAAAGAATAATAATTTGTATTGATTTTTAAATGGCAATAATGCAGTATCATTTCATGACACAGATAAATCTTCAAATTCGAATCCCCGCCGAAATGGACATGCGGTTGGGGCGTATCGAGTTTGCTTCCAAATCAGACTTCGTGCGCCAAGCCATCATGGAGAAACTCCATCGTCTCGAAGCTGAGCAGATGGAAAAAGAATGGATCAAGGCCTTGAAGAAGGAGCCCAAGTCCAAACAATCCAAAAAGGCGGCTTTAGCCTGGCTTGAGGCGGAAGAGTGGGGTCCCCTATGAAACGGGGCGAAATCTGGGAGGCCAATGTCGGGGGAAAGGCGGGCCGGCGGCCGGTTTTGATTCTCACCCGTTCTCCAGTCATCCCCTACTTGTCGAAAGTGGTTGTGGCCGAGATCACCACCCAGGGGAAAGGCTATCCGACTCAAATTGCCATTGGTCAGAACAGTAACCTCCGAAAGGATTCCTTTGTTTCGGCAGACAGTCTTCACACCCTCCCCAAAGACCGGCTGGTCAAATATCTGGGTGATCTTCCGATGAGTTTGCAGAACGAAATCAATAAGGCGGTTATTTTTGCGCTGAATCTTGCCGGATAAACGGGCGACTCATTCCTCCACGCTTCTTTCCATCTCTTTGAGCAACCCAAGGATTTCCTTTTTCACCGGCTCAAAGCGGTCTCCGACATTCTGATCGGGTTGATCGAGATGCAGGCCGAGTTGGGGACCTCGATCGGCAATGGCGGATTTATTGCGGCGGGATTCCTCCTTGAGCCGCTTCCGTGCTCCATCGATGGTGAAACGCTCATCGTAGAGAAGATGTTTGATCTTTAAAACCAGCTCCACATCTTTCTTTTTGTAGAGGCGCTGGTTGGTGCGTGATTTAAGCGGGGCGATATCGGAAAACTCCGTTTCCCAGTAGCGAAGAACATAGGGTTCAACACCGGCCAACCCGCTCACCTCACCGATCTTGAAGTAGAGTTTGTCTGGAATTACCGGCGGCTTCATTTGTTCAACGCCATTTTCAGAATTTGAGACGGACGAAAGGTCAACACCTTCCGCTCGGAAATTTCGATCTCCTGCCCTGTCTGGGGGTTGCGCCCAATACGGGGACGTTTGTGGCGAACCACAAAATTGCCGAAACCCGAAATCTTGATTTTTTGCCCCTTTTCGAGAGTTTCTTTCATCGTATCAAAAACCATCTCTACAATATCGGCCGACTCTTTCTTGGAAAAACCGAGTTTCTCATAAACCGACTCGACAATCTCGGCCTTGGTCATGGTGCCTGCTTCTTCTGTCATAAGATTCACCTCCACATTGTGTTGGTACCGCGATATTACCTGAAAACAAAAAAGAAATAAAACTTATTTTTTAACGGGTTAGGGGGCAGGGCCGCCCCCCCCCAAAGAGTCATCTCAAAGCCACTCCCAGTTTTTGAGTCAACCGCTCCACAAGGGCAAAGTGAGCCTCATTCACGCCCGCATCTGTCAAGGTCTTTTCGGGATCTTCGTAGACCAAAGAAAAAGCGAGGCTCTTTTTTCCGGCCGGGAGTTTTTCCCCCTGATAAACATCAAAGAGGGCCGCCTCTTTTAAGGCGGGAACATGCGCCTCGTGAATCGCCTGCAAAATCGCCTCGTGTGAAAGGGACAAATCCATAACCAGGGCAAGATCCCGCACCACTCTTGGATAAGGACTCAAAGGCTTGAAAACCGCTTCCTTCCGTTCACGGAATTTTTGCTCCAACGCGGCATAATCAAGGTCGAAGGCAAAAACCGGATCCATGATTTCGTATTTCAGGAGAAGAGCGGGATGCACCTTGCCGAAACAACCAAGTAAATCCTCCCCGGCATAAACGGCAACCGACTGTCCCGGATGATACTCCTTTCGTGAAAGCTTTTGGAAACGGATGGGGAAAATCCTGTTGTTCCGGAAGAACTCCTCCAGAACCCCCTTGCCGTCAAAAAAATCCATGACCCGTCCCCCCTCACGCCAATTCTTCGGGCCGAGGGGCCCTCCTGAGATGCCGGACAATCTTTTGACCTCGGCGGAGGGAGGGGCAAAAACAGACCGAATTTCAAAAAGACGGATCGGTCCATCCGTGTGCGCCCGGTTTTTTTTGTAGGTCTCCAGAAGGGCCGGGAGAAGCGTCGGCCGCAAAACGGCCCATTCTTTGGTCAATGGATTGCTCAAGGGAACCACCGGGCCCCCATACCCCCCCTTTTCCAAATCCTTGGGGCCGCAAAAGCTGTAATGGATGGTTTCAAAAAAACCGCGGGCAATAAAAAAGTTGCGGATCGTCTCTTCGAAACCCCCATCGGCCGATCCTTTGGAGCGAAGAAAAACAGGGGGAAGAGCCGATGGAATCTTCTCAAAACCGGTAAACCGGATCACTTCTTCAATGAGATCGATCTCACGGGTTAAATCCCGCCGATAAGAGGGAACGGTTGCTTTCACCCCCCCCCTGACCCCGACAGGGGCCCCTTTCGGGGCGGGGCTTTGTTTCAAACCGAGACGGCCGAGAATTCTTTTCACCTCCGCCGGTTTGACGGCAATTCCCAAAACCCGCTCAATTTCAGACTGACGCAGAATCAGGGAAACCGGCTTGATTTTTTTTGGTGAGATGTCGATCCAATCCCGGCTGACTTCACCCCCGGCCAAGGCGGTAATCAAAGCGGCCAAGCGATTGATGGCAAAGGGAACCGTTTCAGGATTAACCCCCCGTTCGAAGCGATAGGATGATTCAGACTGAATGCCCAACCTTCTGGCGGTCGATCGAATCCGGCCCGGGTGAAAAGAGGCCGCCTCCAGAACGAGTGCTTCCGTATCATCCCTTACCTCGCTGTTTTTACCTCCCATGATCCCAGCCAGCGCCACCGGCCCGGATTCATCGGCAATGACGAGATCATCCTTCAATAACTCCCTTTTTTCATGATCCAGCGTTTCGAACGACTGAACCTCTCCCGCCTTTTTAATCATCAAAACACCCCCCCGTATAAACCGATGGTCAAAGGCATGAAGCGGATGCCCCGTCTCAAGCATGACATAATTGGTGGCGTCCACGACATTATTCACCGGCCTTAATCCCAGCAATTCCAGACGGGTTTGAAGCCATCGAGGAGAAGGGGCAATCCGAATCCCCCGGATGACACGGGATGAGTAGCGGGGACAACCGGACGAATCCTCAACCTTAACCATTACATAATCTTTTATTGAATAACTACCTTTTAAACCTTGTTTTTTTATCTCTTTTAAGGAAAGAGAAAAAACCGCCGAAATCTCCCGGGCCATCCCTTGGTGCGACAAAAGATCACCCCGGTTGGGGGGAACAGCAACATCGAGAATCGTGTCGCTCAACCCATAATACGTTGAAAACGGTTTTCCCACAGGCGCGTCATCATCCAACTCAAGAAGGCCGGCGGCAGGGCCGCCACCCAAATGGTCCGGATGGATCTTCAAACCGTTCGCAGTCCCCTCATCAAAATGCAAAGAAGTTGCAGAACAAACACCCAACTCTTTGGCCGAACAAAGCATCCCAAAGGAATCAATGCCTCGAATCTTCGCCTGTTTAATTTCCATCCCGTTTGGGAGTTTGGCGCCGAGGAGCGCCAGCGGATATTTTTTCCCGACGGTCACATTGGGGGCACCGCAAACTATGGAATAGGTTTCTTTCCCATCGGTCACCAAACAGAGGGATAAACGATCGGCGTTGGGATGCCTGTCGACTTTGAGAACATGACCGACAACAACCCCCTCAAAACCTTCTCCCCGCTTTTCGATCGCCTCTATCTCGATCCCTGTATTGGTGAGACGGTCGGCAATTGTCCGGGGAGAGGCCTTGAGGCGAGAAATTCTTTGAGCCAATTGATGCTGATTTTCATAGGGGCTAAAATTGCTCCAAAAATCTCAGGTCATTCTCGTAAAAAAGCCGGATATCGTTGATGCCGTACTTCAACATCGCCACCCGCTCGACGCCGATGCCGAAGGCAAAGCCGGTGTAAATTTTCGGATCGATGTTCACGAACTTGAAAACCGCCGGATCGACCATGCCGCACCCCATGATTTCCAGCCATCCGGAACCTTTGCAAACTCTGCATATTCCACCCTCCCTTTCGCAAAACATGCACTCGATATCCACCTCCGCAGACGGTTCGGTGAAGGGGAAAAAGCTGGGGCGGAATTTTAGCTTGATATCCGGATCAAAAATTTTTCTTAAGAACACCTCCAGCACCCCTTTCAAATGGGCCATCGTGATATGACGATCGACCATCAACCCTTCAATCTGATGAAACATGGGGGAATGGGTAACATCGGCGTCCCGCCGGTAAACCACGCCGGGCGACACCATCTGAATGGGGGGTTTTTGCTTCTGCATCACCCGTATCTGAACCGGCGAGGTGTGGGTACGGAGCAGTAGGGGCGTATTGCAATACGCCCCTACATTACCGCCGATCGGGCCCCCCAAGTAAAATGTGTCTTGCATGTCTCGCGCGGGATGGTCTTTGGGTATGTTGAGCGCCTCGAAATTATAAAAATCGGTTTCGATCTCCGGTCCTTCGCAAATAGTAAAACCCATTTCGCGAAAGATCGCCTTCATTTCCGATAATACCCGATTGATCGGATGCGCTCTGCCCCATGATACCGGTGTTCCCGGAAGGGTGACATCGACATTCTCGGCCTCGAGTTCCGCCTGAATTTTGCGGTTTTTCAGCTCCCGGCTTTGACGCTCGTAGGTTTCTTCGAGTTCCCCTTTGAGTTCATTCGCCCTGGCCCCAATGACTGGACGGACCTCGGCTCCGACATTTCCCAAATCTTTGAGAATATCGGTCAGCAACCCTTTTTTTCCCAGATAGCGGACCTTGAGCGCGTAGAGCTCTTCCTCGGACCGGACACCGGCAAAGGAGGCAATGGCCTCTTTTTTGAGTTCATCGAGTTTATTGAACAGGATTTCTTTGAAGAGAATCTCGGTCATGAAATGTAGGGGCGGCCCCCTGTGGCCGCCCGTAATAAAGGACAACCACAGGGGGTTGCCCCTACGGATTTACGACGCCAATTGCGCCTTCGCCTTTTCCACCACATCGGCAAACGCTTTTGGGGCCCTGACCGCCAAGTCGGCCAAGACCTTGCGGTCGACCGCTATATTGGCTTTTTTAAGGCCGGCAATCAGCCTGGAATAGCTGAGACCGTTCAACTTGGCGGCAATGCCGATACGGGTGATCCAAAGGGCCCGAAACTCCCTCTTTTTGACCCGGCGATCGCGATAGGCAAATTGAAGCGCCCGGGCCACCCGTTCGACGGCGGTTCGAAACAACTTCGATTGCCCTCCCCGGTAACCCCTGGCTGTTTTAAGTATCTTTTTCCGGCGTCTTCGCGACGCCGGCGTGTTGGTTGCGCGTGACATGGCTTGTTCTTTCCGGTCCCTTAAGGTTCCGACCCGAAATCGGATCGAATTAATGATTCTCACCCTGGAACAATTTGCAGGCCCTTTCGGCCCATTCCTTGCTAGGCGTACGGCAATAACTGACGGACCCGTTTCCAATCGGCATCGTGAACATAGGTCGATTTTCGCATGTCACGACTCTGCTTGGACGATTTGCATTCAAGCAAATGACGCCTTTTTGCCTTGCTGTACTTGAATTTTTTGTTTTTCGTGGCCTTAAACCGTTTGGCGGCCCCGCTGTTTGATTTCAATTTTGGCATATGTTTCCTTCTTTTATTTGGGCATTAATACCATCATCAAATTCTTCCCTTCCAGTTTTGCGTCTTTCTCCGGCTCGCCCAAATCAGCCGTTTCCTTGATGACCCGGTTCATCACTTCCCTGCCGCGGCCGACATACTGCATCTCCCGCCCGCGAAACTGGATGGTGATTTTTGCCTTGTCCTTTTCCTCCAAAAACCCCCGGACATGCTTGATTTTGACAACCAAATCGTGCTCGCCAATGTTGGGACGCAGTTTGATTTCTTTTAAATGCACCACCGTCTGGTGTTTTTTGCTGTC
>JACQOY010000256.1 GCA_016207765.1 Deltaproteobacteria bacterium
CACCCCCTCCCCTCAAGGGAGGGGGGATTTTTCTTACCCCCTCCCCCTTGAGGGGGGAGGGTTGGGGAGAGGGTGATAAAACCAAAACCTGATTTGAATGGACCTGTTTCAGTGTAAAAAAGGCCGATTCGGACAAACCCAACTCTTGCGCAATTCGCGGATAATCCACTCCCAATTCACGCGTCGTAAAACCATGGATGAGTTCCGGGAATTTGCCCAGGTTGTTTGATTTCAAAAACATGACTCAATCGTCCTCTTGAAATCCTCCGGCAATTCCGCCGTGAATGCCATCGATTTTTCCGATCCGGGATGGACAAAGGACAATGCCCGCGCGTGCAGAAGCGGACGATTGAGCTTCTGAATCCAGTGACGCATTTTTTGGTTTTGAATCTGCTTCACCCGTCGGGCATGCCCCCCGTAGAGCGGATCACCGACAATACTGTGCCCCGCAGAGGTCACATGAACACGGATCTGATGCGTCCGCCCGGTTTCCAACTCCAGTTCAAGGAGTGAAACTCCCTCCCCCTCTTTGAGCACCCGATAATGGGTAACCGCCTTTTTTCCCTTCGATACATGAACCGAAAATTTTTTCCGATGCGACGGGTGCCTGGCAATAAAAGTGGAAAAAGTTCCGGATGGTTCTTTCATCCGGCCATAGACAACGGCCCAATAAATCTTTTTCACTTTTCTGTCTTTGAACTGATCGCACAGGGCAATGTGCGTTTTGTCATTTTTGGCGACAACCATGACGCCGGATGTCCCTTTGTCCAGGCGATGCACGATACCGGGACGGGTTTCACCACCGATCCCGGAAAGATCTTTGCAATGCGCCAAAAGCGCGTTGGTGAGGGTCCCCTGCCGATGGCCGGCGCCCGGATGAACCACCATCTCGGCCTTCTTGTTGATAACGATCAAATCGGCATCTTCAAAGAGAATTTCCAGCGCGATTTCCTCGGGCATAAGGGAAGTCGGGCTGGTTTCCGGAACATGAACCACAATGGTATCGCCTTTTTTGAGTTTTACGGAAGCCCTGGCCGGCTTGTCGTTGACAAGAACATACCCCTCTCTGATCCATTTCCCGATCTGCGAACGGCTGGGAGCCGCTTTTTTGAAGAAAAGATATTGGTCTAAACGAAGGAATATCGGTTCCGAGATGGGAAATACGAGGTCGGGCATTCACTCATTCTAGCTTTTCAGCTCAAGATTCCAATATGAATAATCGACCACGTTGAGATAGGGGCGCCATTCCTCGTAATGGACCGGCTTGGCCAAAAAGCGGAGAAACATCGACCAATGGGGCTTGATGGGGGTTTTAAGGAGCTTCATCCCGGCGTCACCAGGGATACGCCCCCCCTTTTTGATATTGCATTCAACGCAACTGCAAACCACATTCTCCCAGTCGGTCTTGCCCCCCAAAGAAACAGGGACAATGTGATCGAGATTCAACTGGGAACGGGCAAAACTCCCGCCACAGTACTGACAGGTATTGTGGTCGCGGATATAGACATTGAGACGGGAAAAACGAACCGGTCTTTTGGGGAGTCTGTCGTAAAAATGCAACATCACCACCCGTGGAATACGGACGGCCCTTCCGATCATGCCGATGGAATCTTCATCAACGGCCACCGCCAGTTCGGTCCAGCTTTGAAAATCAAAGAGTTCGTATTCTTTGTCGACCACCTTGGCAATACCGCGGTACAGCATGCAAATGGCATGACGAACGGAAGTGACATGGACCGGCAGGAAAGAACGATTAAGGACAAGCACCTGAGATGATAACATACTTTACCCCATGTTCTAATTATAAACCAGAGGCGATTTCTTTCAAGCCCCTTAATTCAATGTAATTGGCGACTCCCCGTTTACGGCAAAAATCGGTCAATCCACGATTCAGATCGCGGATAAAAAACGGCCCGCGGTAAACAAGACCGGTGTACACCTGAAACAACGAGGCTCCGAGGCTTAATTTCAACAAAAGATCCTTAACCCCCATAATGCCCCCCACGCCGACGATGATTTTTGCGTTTCCGGTGATTTCATGGATGCTTTTCAGTTGCCGATTCGAATTAACGAGCAAGGCATGCCCCGTAAGCCCCCCCCGTCCGATCTTTTTAAGCTCGGACCCTTCCGTTTTCAGGTGCGGATGGTGCATCGTTGAATTGCCGGCCACAAACCCCTCAAAACCGTATTTCAGGGCCGATTCAATCAGCGCCGTCAGTTGTTTTTTCTCGATATCCGGAGACAATTTGATCAACACCGGCTTCGAAACATGCAAATCTTTTCGTGCCTCGAGAATTTCCCTGGCCAGATCGACAAAGGTCCTGGGATCCTCAAAGGTTTTGCCGTCGCCGGTGTTGGGGCAACTCAAATTCAAAACAAAATAGGCCCCCAGTTGAGCCACCTTCACAAAAGTCCGGACATATTCCTCAACTCCCCTTGCGGTTTTCAAGGTATCCGAACGATTCCCATCCATAAAAGGATTCTTGGCGATATTGATGCCACAGGGAACCCGGGTCTTCATTTTTGAAACTTTTGCGCTAAATCGTTCCGCCCCCACATTGGGGAGACCCATCCTGTTGATGAGCGACTCGTCCTTTGGAAGACGGAATATCCGCGGACGCGGATTTCCAGCGCACGGTTGGGCTGTCACGGAACCAAGCTCCAGATAACCAAAACCGAGCGCAGAAAGGAAATTGACCATTTCGCCGTTCTTGTCGAAGCCGGCGGCCAAACCGATCGGATTGGAAATTTCCGCCTCCCCGATAGAGGCTTTCAAAACGGCATCCTCCACTCGTGTTGCCTTGTCCAAAAGCCGCTTGGGAACCGTCTTCCCCAAGGTTTTGACAAAACCGTGCGCTGTTTCCGGATCAAGCGCGAAAAGGAATCTTTTCAGGATGGAATACATAATTTCATCAAAACGGCGTCTTCGCCATTGGGGTAATATTTTTTCCTCAGCCCTGTCTCCTCAAAACCCATTTTTCGGTAAAAATCCAATGCATCCTCGTTCGAGGGACGAACTTCCAAATAGACCGATTTTGGTCCGGGTTTAACATAATCGAGCATAAATTGAAAAAGTTTTGATGCAATCTTCCGGCGCCGATATTCGGGATGAACAGCAATGCTTATCAGATGCACCTCGTCCAGAACAAGCCAGAAAATGATATAACCGCAAATCACGCCGTCATATCGCGCGGTGAAAAATCGGGACACCTCGTTGGCTACTGAATCTCGCATATCAGGGTGATACTCTTCGGCAGGTTTCATGCGGATCGGAGTGTCACTTTTACACCGCATAAAGAGCGGCCCCTCTTTATGGGGTGCGCTACGCAGTAGTTCGGACTCCATCTCCCGGCGGGACGAGGGGGAGAGAAATGAAAGATTCTCTATATCCAGAATGGCGTCAAGATCAGCCTCTGTGGCCGCCTGAATGTTGATCACCGATCCTCCAGATATTTTTGAAGACGTTTGAGCCCCTCTTCTATTTTTTCCACCGAGGCGGCGTAAGAAAAACGAAGATGCCCCTCCCCGTTTGAGCCGAAATCGATCCCGGGGGTAACGGCCACACGCCCCTTGTGGAGGATATCAAAGGCCAGTTTGTGGGAATTCCGGGAGAGATGGCTGACATCCACAAAAATATAAAAAGCGCCCTGGGGGGTGTAATTAATTTCAAAGCCCAGCCGACGTAATCCGGTCAACATCACCCCCCTCCGGCGCTGAAATTCACGTCGCATCCGTTCCAGATCGGGCCCGGCCTTTTTAAGCGCCGCGATGCCCGCATATTGTACAAAGGTATTGGCCGAGATGAAAAAATTCTGTTGAATCTTCTGCATCGGTCGGATGTATTTCTTGGGAGCGATGAGGTAACCCAACCTGAATCCCGTCATGGCATACGCTTTGGAAAAACCATTGACGACAAAAGCATCGTCGGTGAATTCCAGAACGGAATGCTCTTTTCCCTCGTAGACCAGGCCGTGATAGATTTCATCGGAAACCAGCGGCACGGAAAGTTTGGCCAATTCCTTCAAGACCTCCGCTTGGAGCACCGTTCCTGTCGGGTTCGACGGGCTTGTGACAAAAACCGCCCGTGTTTTTCCGGAAATTTTTCGGGAAACTTTTTTGACGTTCCACTGGTAGCCCTCTTTTTCGTGAATGGGGACATAAACCGGTTTTCCATCTAGAAACTGGACAAAATTGGAATCACACGGATAGTGCGGATTGGGGAGAATAATCTCGTCCCCCCGCTCCATTATGGTGGAAAAGAGGAGAAAAAAAGCGGGGGAAGTCCCGCCGGTAACGATGATCCGGTCCGGATGAACCGTTACACGATACTTATTGAGATAATGTTCAGCAATTGCTTCGCGAAGTTCGATCAACCCCTGCGAATGGGTGTACTTCGTCTTGTTTTCAGACAGGGCACGGATACAGGCCTCTTTGACGCATTTGGGGGGATCAAAATCAGGCTCACCAAGAGAAAATGGAATAACCGGTTTTCCCTGGTGTTCAATTGCCAGTGATTTCTCAAGGATATCCATGGCAATGAACGATTTTATTTTTTGGGCTTTACGAGAAATCAAGAAAGATTCAATGTAGGGGCGTCATTCATGACGCCCACGCTTGCGGGCGCAATGAATTGCGCCCCTACAGTTAAAATTTGAACACCGACCGCCCCGGATACACCGCTTTTTCTCCCAACTCCTCTTC
>JACQOY010000252.1 GCA_016207765.1 Deltaproteobacteria bacterium
AAAGTTAAAAAGTTAAAAAGTTAAAAAATGAAACTGTTCAACCTTGAACAGTTATAACTTTTAAACTGTTTTAACTTTTAAACTGTTCCAACATGTCTTTACACATCTACAACACGCTCACCCGTCGAAAGGAATTATTCCAGCCCCTCAATCCTCCCAAGGTCGGTATGTACGTCTGCGGCGTGACCGTCTACGACTATTGCCATTTGGGCCACGCCCGGGCGCTGATTAATTTTGATGTCATTTATCGTTACCTGAAAAGAAAGGGTTTTCAGGTGACCTATGTCCGCAACTACACCGATGTCGATGACAAGATCATCAAGCGCGCCCAAGAGGAGGGAATTGCCTGGAACGAGGTATCCGAAAAATACATCCGTGCCTTTGATGAGGATATGGATGGCTTGAAGCTCGAACGCCCGACCTTTCAGCCGAGGGCCACGGAGAATATCGGCGAAATCGTCAAAATCGTCGAGTCCCTTGTTGAAAAAGGATTCGCCTACAAGGCAGGGAGCGACATTTTTTATTCGGTCCGGAAAAAAAGCGATTACGGAAAACTTTCCGGCAAGAAAATCGACGAACTCGAATCAGGCGCCCGGGTGGAAATTCACGAGGCCAAAAACGATCCTCTCGATTTTTCACTCTGGAAATCGTCCAAGCCGGGCGAGCCGCTCTGGAACTCTCCCTGGGGCGATGGAAGGCCCGGTTGGCACATTGAGTGTTCGGCCATGAGCATGAAGCATCTCGGTCTTACGTTTGATATCCACGGCGGCGGGCGTGACCTCGCCTTTCCGCACCATGAAAACGAAATCGCCCAGAGCGAGGCGTATAGCGGAAAACCGTTCGCCCGGTATTGGATCCACAACGGTTTTGTGAACATCAACGCGGAAAAGATGAGCAAGTCGCTGGGGAATTTCATGACGATTCGTGAGATCCTTAAAAGTTACCATCCCGAGGTCGTTCGCCTGTTTATTCTCTCGGCGCACTATCGGTCGCCGCTGGATTATACCGAAAAGAACATGCAGGACGCCCGCCAGTCGTTGTCCCGCTGGTATACGACCATGAGCCGTATCCGAGAGCACTGCGGAAAGGAGAAAAAGCCGAAATTGGGCGGAGAGGAGGCAAAGCTGGGCGAGAAAGTCTCGCATCTTTACGCCGATTTTGAGGAGGCGATGGATGACGATTTCAATACCGCCCAGGTTTGCGGTCTGCTGTTCGATCTGATGCGCGAATGGAACAAGGTGCTTGATTCTTCAAGCACGATTTGTTCTTCAATCTGTCATCTTTTTGTCGATACCATAGGGCAGATAAATGAGGTTTTGGGGGTTTTTGGTTCGGATCCGGAAACCTACCTTTCTTTTGAGCGGGGACAGGTTCTTAAAGCCGCCGGTCTGGCGCCTGAAGAGATTGAAAAGCGGATTCAGGCGCGAAACGAGGCGCGCAAAAACAGGAAGTGGGAAGAGGCGGATGCGATTCGGAAAGAGTTGACTGAGGCGGGGGTTCAGCTTAAGGACAACCCGGATGGGACGACAACGTGGAGTGTGGGATGATATGGCAAAATATCTGGTGACAGGCGGGGCCGGTTTTATCGGTTCGCACATTGTTGAGGAGCTTGTGAAAAAAGGGGAATCCGTTCGCGTTTTGGACAACCTCGAGACGGGAAAAGAATCCAATATTGCCCCTTTTTTGACAAAGATCGAGTTTATCAAAGGAGATATTCGGGACGCCGAGATGTGCAAGAATGTCTGTTCCGGGGTTGATTATGTTCTCCATCAGGCGGCGCTGGGATCGGTGCCCCGTTCGATTGACGATCCGAAGACAACAAACGATGTCAACATCACCGGCACCCTCAACATGTTGATTGCCTCGCGCGACTCAAAAACAAAACGGTTTGTTTTTGCTTCTTCGTCCTCCGTTTACGGTGACTCACCCGCCCTGCCGAAAGTGGAGACGATGCCGCCGAACCCTTTGAGTCCTTATGCCTTGAGCAAGTATGCCGGGGAGACTTATGCAATTTTATTTTGCAAACTTTATGGTCTGGAAACGGTTGCGCTTCGTTACTTTAACGTTTATGGGCCGCGTCAGGACCCGGATTCCCAGTATGCGGCGGTGATCCCCCGCTTTGTGTCCACTCTTGTGTCCGGGAAACGACCGGTGATTTACGGCGATGGAAACCAAACGAGGGATTTTACGTATGTCGGTTCTGCTGTTTTGGCGAATCTTCTGGCCTGTGAGGCGTCATCGGTTGCCTGTGGAAGAACTTATAATATTGCCGGAGGAAGAAAAGTTTCGATCAATGATCTTTTTTATTCCATTAGAACGCTTGTCGCAAAAGAACGGAAGGAGGCCGGCCGTATCGATCCGGTCTATGATCCACCCCGGCCGGGAGATGTGAGGGAGAGTCTGGCGGACATCTCGCAGGCGGAAAAATTCCTCAAACATTCCGGCGCTGTTGAAATCAGAGAAGGACTCTCTCGGACCATCGATTATTATTTCAACGTTTCCACCCCGTAAGATCATCGATATTCAGCTCCAGAGCGAGATTGAACAGAAAGTTTTCCCGGTTGTTTCCCTCCGCAAAGTTGAAGTCGGAGACATGTTCGTATCCGAAATCAACAGCCGCGTGTAGCCGCTTTGTGAACTGATGGGACAAACCCAAACTTCCGCGAAACCTTTTTTCCGCCGTGCCGTCGACAGTCTTTCGCCGTCCCTCGGGGACCCCCCCTTGATAGGTGTCGCTGTCAATGCGTTCGAAGGTGAACTGTCCGGTCACTTTGGTTTTTGGATTAAGCCTCTTTATCAGCCGGATGCCGGCCGATTCGGCATCAGCGCCCAACGGATCCCCCAGAACAAAATGGTTGAGCGCCCAATTCCAGTCGGGATGCTTGTACAAGACGGAGGATGTTTTTTTTCCTTCCAGCCGGAGGCTTACACTTCCCTTGGTGTCGGCACGGGGCAGATAAATTCCAGCGCTGATGCCGGAATCCTGGACCAGGCTTCGGAGGGGGTGGCCGAGAGTGAAGTCGTCGAAATAAAATTCCGCGTAAAGTTCCAGATTTCTCAAGGGAGGAATCCTCCCGCGAAGTTCGAAGCCGTTTATCGAATTGCTCAAGTTGACGCTGTTTATATTCCCCGGCCGGGCTCCGAAGTAGTCGCTCAAGTGATCTCCAAACGAGCTTGAGGGGGATCCTTCCCCGCCGAAAATCAGGGCTCGGGCAATTCCCGCCTCAAACCAGTCAACCGGCATGAGGCTTAATTTAATGCCGCTAAAAAGCGGATTCCTGAAATTTTGCTCCGGTCCCAATGTGGCCAGAAAGAAGGTGTAGCGAAGGTTGCCCAGATACCTGATTTTCCATGGCGATGGATTGAAAATCGTAATCCCATCGACCGGACGCGCGTTGTTGGAAAGGATCATTCCCCCGAGACGCGATTGTCCCCAGATAATTTGCCGCCGGCCAAAATCAATCTGTGTGTTGAGGAAATAGGCGGAGCCGTAAAGTTCCTGGACAAAAAAACCGTTTTCCTTGCGCCCTTGGTCGTTGGTAATTTGGAGCTGAAGCCGGGGGCGGAGGGCGGCGGAAAAATGATCCCCCAACAGCGCCCAGTGGTTTGTTTCCCAGGAGTATTGGC
>JACQOY010000037.1 GCA_016207765.1 Deltaproteobacteria bacterium
CCTTCCCCCGCGCGCCGCCAAAATTTTTTCGCCATGTTTTTCAAGGTCGGCCAGCAGTTGGTTCGTCTCATCATTGTAGATGAGAGTCCCAACCGGCACTGTCAACACAATATCGCCCCCGGCGTGCCCATCCTGCTGGGAGCCTTTCCCATGGACCCCCCTTTTGGCCTCGTATTGCTTTCTGTATCTGAAATCCATCAGGGTGGTTAAGCCTTCATCGGCTTTGAAAATCACATCCCCCCCCTTGCCGCCGTTGCCACCATCGGGGCCGCCACGGGGGACCCACTTCTCCCTGCGAAAGGAAATGCATCCCTTTCCCCCATTTCCTGCCTTGACTTTAATGATCGCTTCGTCGATAAATTTCATACTTTTGTATGTCCCCTTTTGGTTCTATTCCTCCCGTTTTGTTTCTCTTTCCACCGCTGGTAACACTGGGGGTGGGTTTTTGGATTTTTGCCAATGCCCCCTCCCTCAAGGCTTCCTACCGAAAATGGGGACAGGGGATCGGGTCGGTCATCATGGCGGCCGCCATCGGCGGTTTTGTGGTTTTAGCCTCGTGCCTGATCAAAAATGGAATCACCTGCAGAACCAAAAGTTGTCCTCATTATCAGACAATGGAATCAACGCCCCCCTCCCTCGACTCCGAAGACTGGCAAAAATACAACGTGATTCCCCCTTCGCTCCCGTCGGATACAACACCGAATCCGTAGGGGCGGCCCCCTGTGGCCGCCCGTAATAAAGGGCAGCCACGGGTGGTTGCCCCTACAAATTCCGCATAAAACAAAAAAGCCATCCGGCATCTGCCAGATGGCCTTGAAATGTTTGCATCCAGTACGGGCGACCCGTCGGGTCGCCCCTACGATACAGGAATGACACTTACCCTCTTGCGATCCCGGCTGTATCGCTGAAAGAGGACTTGTCCGGCCACGCGGGCGTACAGGGTGTAATCGGAACCAACCCCCACATTCAAACCCGGATGCACCTGCGTGCCGCGCTGACGAACGATGATTTCGCCGGCATGCACCTTCTCGCCGCCAAAGCGTTTGATCCCAAGCCTTTGCCCCGGCGAATTCCGCCCGTTTCTGGATGATCCGCCTGCTTTTTTATGAGCCACAATTAACCTCTGATTTCGTCGATTTGAACCTCGGTCAACAACTGCCGGTGTCCCTGTTTTTTATGGTACCCCTTCCGACGCTTGTATTTGTAACTGACGACTTTTTCCCCCTTCTTTTGCGCGACGATCTTGCCGGTCACCTTGGCCCCGGCCACATAAGGGAGGCCGATTTTAGTGGCCACGCCACTGGTGGCATCGCCGTGGACGAGAAGAACCTGGTCGAAACTTATCTCGGTGCCCGGCTCGCCGGGGATTTTTTCAACCAACAGCCTCTCCCCTTTGGAGACATTATATTGCTTTCCGCCTGTTTGAATGACCGCTTGCATCTCAAGTTACCTCTTAAAAATTGAAGGGGGAACCCTATAAAAGCCCATCCAACTTGTCAATCCCAAAGGAACCTTCCCAAAGGAACCTTAACCCCAAGGCCATTAACCCGGCCAGAAAACCTCGACCTCGTACTTGCGAATCAGACTGTCCTTGGTAACCAATCGGGCCTTCAGGTGCCTCGCCTGGCTCACCAGCAGACGATCGAACGGATCTTTGTGATGGTTGGGCAACAACGTGGAGCGGATCATTTCCTGAATGCCGGGATGAATCACATTGATTTGGGATCGCTCCACAACCTCACCGGCCCATTTTTCCACGTTTTTGATCTCGAGCTTTTTAACCCGGCACAAAAGGGCAATTTCCCAAAAACTGATGGTTGAAACGTAAACCGCCTCTTTTTCATTCTGCTCGTCAAAGAAGGTACAGAATTCCTCCGACACATTCTGACGCGTCACCCAGGCATAAAAGGCATGGGTATCCAAGAGATAAGGGGGAGTGCTCAACGATAATCCTCCCAAAGATCATCCAGAGGGGCAAAGACTTTCTCCTCATCCTGCAACATTTTGGCTTTGACCCTGATTTTATCGCGCCAGTTTCCTTTTCGGGCGGGCACAAGGCGGCCCACCTCTTTCCCATTCCAGCGAATGGCGACAACTTCCCCTTTTGAAACTTTCTTGAGGATTGAGAAAAGATGGCCTCGCAAATCGGTTGCGTTGACGGAAAGCATATGTACAGACTATATAATTATATGTACATTGACAAGCCCTATTTTAACAGATCAGTAAAAAAACAGGCGTGACCATGAGAATTTAAAGTTTAGGAGAACAGATATTTTGTCGGCAGGCCGCAGGAAAAGTTGCGTGCTATGATGTGTATAACCCTCTTGATTTATGCTCATAGATAACCTATGCTTTTAACCATGAAAAGCGCCATCAAAAGAAAACAATTTTTGCTCCCGCAAAACCTGATTACAGCCGTCAAACAGGCCTACCATGCCAGAACCGAAACCGAGGCCGTTGTCCTTTCCCTCGAACAGGCCCTTCGGAAAAAGAAGCTTGAAGGGCTGGCGAACTTGGCCGGCAAAATCAAGATGACCTTTACCGCATCGGATCTGAGGAGACAACGTGCCCGAGAGCGTGCTTATTGACTCTTCCTGCTGGATTGAATTTTTCAGGGGCGCTCAACCGGAACTGACACGCCTGATCCAAAAACTGCTCTCCGACGACCGCGTCGTTATTTGCGGACCGGTTTATGTGGAAGTTCTGGGATCGTGCAAACACAGGAAGGAATCGCAAACAGTGGCCCGCTATTATGACGAATTCCCTTTTTTGGATCTCACCCGGGAGGATTTTCGAGAGGCCTCGTATTTAAGGCAACAACTGCGTAAAAAGGGGGAAACGGTTGCAACCGTGGACCTTCTTATTGCCTATCTGGCCATCAAAAACAAATGCACCCTGCTTCATCAGGATTCCGACTTCGATCGGATAGCCAAATATTCATCGCTTAAAACACTGAGAATTACCTAGTCGATTTGCTTCTTACCCCTTCGTCGTTATCTCAAACTTTTCGACATGCCAAGTCTCGTCGGTCTCCACCAAAATCCGTTTTTGGAAGCGTCTTTCCATCCCATCCAACCGCTCCCTCGCCTCGTGAAAAAGAATCTGGGCCACTCGGGGGTTGACCCTCACGACAATCGAGCGTCCGTTGATATGCCGAAAGGTCCGTTTCAGGTCGCGGAAAATTTCGAAGGCGACCGTCTGGGGGGTTTTGATATGGCCCTTGCCGTTGCAGTAGATACAGGTCTCCGAGAGCATTTCAGTCAGGGCATCGCGGGTCCTTTTTCGCGTCATCTCCACCAGGCCCAGCTCCGAAATTTTCGAGATGGTGGTACGGACCTTGTCTTTCCTCAGGGCATCCTTGAGGGTGTAGTAAACCTTCTGCCGGTTGGGAAACCGCTCCATGTCGATAAAGTCGATGATGATGATCCCGCCGATGTTTCTAAGCCGCAGTTGGTAGGCAATTTCCTGGGCCGCCTCGAGGTTGGTTTGCAGGATCGTCTCCTCAAAATCGTGGCGCCCCACAAACCGGCCGGTATTGATGTCGATGGCGGTCAATGCCTCGCTTCTATCGATGATGAGATAGCCTCCCGACTTGAGCCACACCTTTTTCCCCAGCGCCCGGTTGATCTCGGTTTCGATGCCGTAGACATCGAACAAGGGGGCCTCACTGTTGTAGAATTCCACCCGGTTGGCCAAATCGGGCATGAATTGTTCCATGAATTTGAGGATATCCTGATAATCCTCCTCGGAATCGATTACCAGGCGGTCGATGTCGGGCGACATCAGGTCGCGCACCGACCTCAAGATAAGCGAAAGATCGTTGTAAATCATCGCCGGCGGGCGGGCCTTTTCCTGCTTTGTGTAAATTTCATCCCAGATTTGATTGAGCCGCTTCATGTCGGCGGTCAGCGCCTCCTCGGTGGCGCCGGCGCTGATGGTCCGCGCAATAAACCCCCCCTTCGAGGAGCGGTTGGCCGAGATGATCTGTTTCAGCCGCATCCGCTCGCCATGCGAACCGAGCCGACGCGACACCCCCACATGGTCGACCGTCGGCATCGAAACCACGTAGCGGCCGGGAAGCGAGATGTGGCAGGTAATCCGGGCTCCTTTGGTGCGGATGGGGTCTTTGGCCACCTGCACCACAATCGACTGTCCTTCCTTGACCAACTCTTCAATCTTCGGCAGAGGCCCTCGCCAGCGGCGGCCCCGTCGTTCCGGTCTTTTGCCCTGGGTTGGGGAAGCCCCTTCGCCGTTTGTCTGGCCGTTTTCCTCTTCTTCCTCCTCTTCCTCCTCAAAAAGGTCGGGGACAACGTCGCTCACATACAAAAAAGCGGCCTTTTCCAGGCCGATATCAACAAAAGCCGCCTGCATACCGGGGAGAACCCTGGTAATTCGTCCCTTGTAAATGTTCCCGGTAATCTGCTGATCCCCTTCACGCTCGACGTAAAGTTCGGTCAGTTGGCCCCCTTCGAGACGGGCAATGCGGGTCTCACCGGGGGTAATATTCATGATTAATTCATTCGACATATGGAAAGGCTACAACCGGGATGAGACGATCGGATGGATTGGGGAGACTCGGGAAGGTTAAGCCATTCTCACAGAAAGCGCCGCCCCATAATTGGGGGCCGATTGAACCGGCTCAGCCGGTTGATTCGCTCGGACAAAGCAAACGACGCAACAGCCCCATTCACACAGGGTGATTTTCCCGTGAAAACAGGCGCTTCAGCAGAGCAAAACAAAGTTTCTATGAGATAAACCAGGTAAAACAAAACTTTTCCCTTCGAGTCTCCGGGAATCGATCACGAATCGTGCATTACAATCCCGGATAAGATAATAAATTATGGGTGCCAGGTGACCCCCACCTTTTTGAGATGCACCCGGCTCAATTCCTCCTGAGAAAGACCAAATAACGCAATCAAGACCTCTTGGGGTTTGACACTCCCCTCAGGCTGAATGCGGGTCTTGAAAGAAACCATTTCGGGAGAATCGCACCGCCCCTTCTCAACCAGATCGGTCAGGTTGAGCTTTTTTAAGCCGCGGTCCGTCTCCCGGTACCAAAAAAACTCCTTTTCACCCAAAAATTTTGAGAGGTGGTTTCGCGCCCGGATGAATTTTTCATCATCCAGGGGGGCCTCAAAAGAGGCCTCGTAATCCACCCCCTTAAGCGCAGAATAGATGGAGGGAACTTTTCTGTCAATTGTTTCGGCAAAGAGAACCCGAACCCCCTCCGGAAGGGAGGCGTTGAGGTTTTGGACGATTATTACCGGATCGTCCGATTCCATCAGCTCCAGATCGAAATATTCCCACTCGCTTTCGACCCCCAAGGGGAGGGGATGTCCCATGGAAAGCTTCATTTGGGGATGAAAACCCTCGGAATAGGCCCCCTTCAAGCCGGCCCGAATGACCGCCCGTTTGATCACCCCCATGAGTTCAAGGTGACCAAGAAACCGGGCATCACCGGTTTTGGAGTAGCGGAAACGGATTTTAAGAGAGACCAGTGACCAGTGACCAGTGACCAGTGACCTTTGATTTGCTTCTGTCTTTTGGTCCCTGGTCCCTAGTCCCTGGTCCCTAGTCTTTGGTCCCCGCCACCCATACCACTCCCGATTCCCCTTTTTCACCATCACCGGCTGATCTCCTTCAACATAGACCCGATTTTTGACCACCCGGAAATCACAGACACCACAGTCGGAACAACGGTGGGTACTGCAATCTTCGGTAAAGGCCTCGTGACGGGCTTTTTCGTATTCCTCCCACAAAAAGGCCTTGTCCATCTGGGCAAAGAGATGATCCCACGGCAACACCTCGTCTTGCAAACGGCGGCGATGGAGGTAAAAAGCGGGGTCTATTAAAGGGGCTCGCGTCGCCCCCTCCGCCGGCAAAGCCGTCGGAGCCTCCCCCTCACCGCTCGCAGTCGCTCGCTGGTTAATTTGTTCCACCCATTTGGCAACCGCTGTCTGCCATTTTGAAAAATCGAAATGCTCCTCCCATTCATCGAACCGGCACCCCTCGCGATAGGCGAACTCGATGAGCTGTGCCACGCGCCGATCGCCGCGGGAAAAAATCCCCTCCAGATAACTCATTTCGGGGTTGTGGTATTTGAAACGGACCTGGCGGTTATTGAGATGGGCGCGCACCAGATCGTGTTTGCGCCGCGTTTCCTCCAGTGTCATCTGGGGCTCCCACTGAAATGGTGTATGCGGCTTTGGGACAAAGGACGAGACACTCACATTCAGTTCGGCCCGCCGCGTGTAACTTCTGGCCACATCAAAGCCGAGCATCGATTCCCCGGCAATGCCGATTACGTCTTTATCGGTTTCAAAGGGAAGCCCCACCATGTAATAGAGTTTGAGCAACTGCCACCCTTGAGAGAACGCATTGCGGACCGCGGTGAGCATGTCATCCACCTTGTTTCCCTTGTTGATCACCCGCCTCATTCTTTCAGAGCCTGCCTCCGGCGCGATGGTGAAGCCGGTTTTGCGCACCTGTTTGATCTGTTCCACCAGTTCCGGCGTCATCTTTTCCGTCCGGGTGGCGGGAACCGACAGCGACACCTTTCTTTCCGCATAACGGCCGTTCAATTCCTTCAAAAGGGGGACAAGACAGGCGTAGTCGGCGGCGGAAAGGGACAAAAGGGAGATCGAATCGATTCCGGTCTGCCGGTAAGATTCTTCCGCGATTTTGAGAACCGTCTCCGGCGATCGTTGACGAACCGGCCGGTCGATATAGCCGGCCTGGCAGAAACGGCAGGCGCGGTTGCACCCCCGCTGAATTTCAATGCCGATCCGGTCGTGCACCAGCCGGGTGGATGGAACAAGAAGTTTGGTCGGATAAGGGGAAGTGTCGATTTCCCTGATGACCCGCTTGTTGACACGGGCATACCCTTCTTTAAGCGGCTTGACCTGTTTGATTGTGCCATCGGCGTTGTATTGGGGTTCAAAAAATGAGGGGACATAAATCCCCTCGATTTCAGCAAGATTGTTTAACAATTGTTTCCGCGTAGGGGCGTAATGCATTACGCCCCTACATTTCCTCACACATTCCACCACATCCAAAATCAAATCCTCCCCATCGCCCAAGGCCGCCGCGTCAAGAAAATCGGCCATCGGTTCGGCGTTCATGGTGCACCCTCCCCCTGCCAGGATGATGGGATCGTTGTCGGTGCGGTCTTTTTGCCAAAGGGGAATCCCGGCGAGGTCGAGAATGGCAAGAACATTGGTATAGGTGAGCTCGTAGGTGAGGGAAAAGCCGATGACATCGAAATCGGCAAGGGGCCGCTTTGACTCCAACGAAAAGAGCGACAGCTCTTCTTTCCGGAGTTCCGCTTCGAGGTCCGGTCCCGGGGCAAAACAACGCTCGGCTACCACATGGGGGAGTCGATTGAGGACCTCGTAGAGGATTTTAAGCCCGATATGGCTCATCCCGATTTCGTATTTATCGGGAAAAACGAGGCAGACGCGGACTTCCGCCTGATCAAAATCCTTTTTGACAACGTTGACTTCATTGCCGAGATACTGGCTCGGTTTTTCGACCCGCTGGAGGATGGAATAGAGGCGATTCAAGTCCATAAAACAGGACCTTAACCTGCGGGAAGGAGCAGTTCAATATCAATCGGCACCGGTTGAACCGGCTCAGCCGGCCCTGCCGGCGGCACCGGACCTTCCGGTCTTTCCCAAATCCAACCGTCGTACCCCCCGCTTTAAGCGGTATGAATGATCGATATTCATATGGATTTTCTGCCGGATGATCAAAATACCGATAATAATCCACAGAAAAAGAACGATCGGGATCAAGTAGAGAAGAATTTGCTGAAGACTTGTCATCGTTCACCCCTTTTAAGAAAATAATTTGGATATGACGCAATGCAAAAAACAGACCAATCCGTAATTTTTTTTATCTTCCCGAAATTTCACCGGAATTTTTGAGCGAGACAGAACAGGAAAAAAATTTTGACGTTTCAAAATGAGAAAAATGTCAAATGGTTGACAACAAAAAACGGACAGATGGGATAAATCTGTGGATAAAAAATTGTAAGGGCGCACGGCTGTGCGCCCCTACAGGACAAATTTTACCCGTGGATCAGGCCTCGGCTCCACCGTCTCGAAGGCGGCTGTCTTGCGCGCGGTGAGATGTTTGGCCAAAATCCATTCTTTATTCTGTCTTCGGTACATCTCAAGCCTCATATCGGCGAACATCGAACTGTGGCAATAACGCCTTTCTCCATTGGGGCCCTGGTATTCGACCCCGGCGATGGCGGCGATATCGCGGCTCACCGTACCGGCAAATTTTACCTCGCCGCATTCAGCGCTAAACTGCCAGGTCAAAAGATCGTGTGTACTGTCGTTTTTGATCCATTGGACGATCGAATTGGCCCGATACTCTCTCCCCTCCACAATAAAATAAAAGAGAGCCAGGGGCGGGGAGGGAATCGGCCCCAACTTGATTTGGGCAACCACCCCTTCGAAGACGGCGCTCGGATCTTCGCTGAATTGATTGCAGTTTCCCCATACCCAGCGCCTGGCATACGCACTCCCCCACAAGTGGGCCTGATGGGCGCGATGATGATTCAGGGAAATCGTTTCCCTGTCGACAGTCAACCGGCCACTGACGTGCGTGCTAAGCCGGGGCTCCAGAAATTTTGTTTTGGGGAACGGAAAACGATAAAGAAACGGATAAGGATACAAGGCGGTTGATAGTGTGGGGTCTTCAAACCGGAGGTCCCACCGGATTTCGTGGTCCGAGTCGGCCAACTCTCCAACGGCGGCATCGAGGGAGAGAAAATTTTCCTGAATTTGGATGAAACGCTCCGAGTGAAAGGGATCAATGCGAAAAAGGGGGTGGATTTGCTTGAGGGCCACCGTTGCCGGATTCCCCAAACGGGCCTGCCCGCTGAGCCGGGAAAAAATCCCCCAAATGGCGGCATCAGCCTTCCCCATTTCTTTTTTCGGCGAAAGAAGGGTATACCGCGCCCAAAATGACCATCCTTTTTCCGCATCCGTGATCTTTAGGTAATAAACTTCATAGAATGGGCTTTTTTTGCCGTCCCACCGAAGACGGTTTCCATTTGACACGTTGCTTAAACTCATGACCGAACTTTATGGTATAATCGGTTTTGATGCCAGACAAGAAAATCATCTTTTTCTTGAGTCTTTGCCTCGTTTTTTGGGGGGGCTTAAATGTTTGCCGAGGACAAGCCGACGGCGTGAAAACGGGTATTATTAAAAACAAGGAAGCCAACCCCCGGACACTCGACATCCGGCCGGCCCCCTGCCCGCGGGTGAAGGATGCCGTCTACGACGGCGCCAGGGACCGTTTCAATCACATCCCGGTTTTCCAATTATTGGACGCCGATGCAGGGCAAGGAAACCAATACAAGGCTTACGCCGAAATGGACGGTAAAAATGTCCTTTTGCTCAGGGAAGTGAAAATCAGATACGACTATGAAGATACGGCCATCATCGATTACGAGGGACCGCACCCGATCACCGGCAAACCGCATGTCGTGCACGAGGGAAACGGCGGCTTTTACGCCAACATCCACTATGCCGTCGTGCCTTATGAGCCCTGGATCGCCGAAATGGCTGGTTTAACCAGGCCCAAAGGGCCGCTGAGGGGGAGGCTCCATCCCCGCAACGCGGGGTGGAGGGGGGCGACGCAAGCCCCCCCGATAGACAGGCAGACGCTTCTTCATATGGCGGTGGGAAAATTGAAAGAGATTGAAAAAGACAACTTGCGTCCCGCTTTACGCACCCATTCGCTGATCCCAGGACCATTCTTAAGCAAATCGGAGAGGATTTACGATATGTGCGAATGGGGGGACACCGCTTATCAGTACCCGGAGCAGACCCTGCGGTATGACGAGATCGCCCTCTGGGACTGGGACTATTCGGTCAAAAATGCCGACCATGTCCTTCTCATTGTATGGGAGGGGGACGAAGAGGACTGGTTGATCCAGCAAAAATTGATCGATCCGTTTCACCTGACCGATGATTTGATCGGGGTTTTTGAAATCAGAAAGGAAAAAACCGGGAAGCCGCTGACGCTGGTGAACGAACGGAAGGATTTTGAGATCACGGTGCAGACGGGGGATTTACTTGATCTGAACAAAGAAATGAAATAGGGAAAAACAGATGTGCGCCAAGCGAAGCTTGGCGAGGCCAGTCCGCTCGTAGCGGACCGACGTAATCTGCTTAAGAGCGGAGCGTCGTATCGAACCCGGCATGTAAAGGTGAGGCGACTTGCCGCATGAAGCCCGGGCAAGAAAGTGTGCAGGCCGCAAAGCCTCAAGTGGCCTGAAGGGATCGAGCCCCGTCAGTTACCGATCGGAGTGTGGTGGCCGAGGTGCTGTGGAAAGCCGAAGGCAATATCAGATCCCGGAACAGAGGGATCGGACACCACCGGGGTCCAAGACCGTGGCATGCACACAAGGTTTCGTCAGGAACTTGGGAGATCTCACCGGATCGGTGAACCCCCGAAGGGTCCCGTTGGGGCTCAACGGAGTGGAAGACACAACCGGAGGGTATAACGACAAAAGCCTACAGGCGTCTGGTGAGAAGTCAGATCGACCCGTAGTAGCGAGGAAATGAAGTAACGTTCATGGAGCGAAGGGGTCGAGAAAACTGGAAGTCTTATCGTTTGGCATCGTTCGGGCATCGCCCCGGAAAAACGATGACACCCAAGCTGATGAGGCTGAAGTTGCTGGCAAGAGAGGCCCCGGGCATGTGTTTTCGCACGGTCTTCCACATCATTGATGTGGAGCTTCTCGATGCGGCGTTCCACCGGCTGGACGAGAGAAAGGCGGTGGGACTGGATGGCATCAGCAAGGCCCGCTATGCGGGGAACTTAAAGGCAAACCTGACGGATCTGCATGACAGGATTCGTCGGCACGCCTACAAGCCCTTGCCGGCGAGGCAAGTGCTGATTCCGAAGACAAACGGGAAGACCCGGCCGATTGCGATCAGCAGTGTCGAGGACAAGATCGTCCAGATGGCGGTTGCCATGATCCTGGACGCCTTGTACGAGCCGCTGTTCATGGACGTCTCAACGGGGTTTCGACCCAAAAGAGGCGCCCACGACGCGATCACGAAGGCTTACCATTTGCTACGGAAGGACTATAGGCCCTACGTCGTTGACTGTGACATCAAATCGTTTTTCGATTCGATGGACCACGAACGGCTGATGGGGTTTGTAGGACAAAGGGTCTCCGACAAGCACCTTACCCGTCTGATCAGGCGACTGCTCAAGATGGGGGTCATGACGGCAGACGGCGAAACGGTGATGAATCAGATCGGGTCCCCACAGGGTTCGGTGGTCAGTCCGGTTCTGGCCAACATCTATCTCCACTACGTCATTGATCGGTGGTTCAAGGAGACGCACAAGAAGTACGCACAACAGATGGTTCGATACGCGGACGACACGGTGTTCTGCTTTAGGGACGCCCAAGCCGCGCAGACGTTCCTGGAGAGTCTGAAATCGAGACTCAAAGAGAACGATCTGGAGTTGAACGAGGACAAAACCAGGATTGTGAAGTTCAAGAAGGATGAGGACAACACCTTCAACTTTCTGGGTTTCACCTTCTACTGGGGCAAAAACAGGGAACGGACCAGACTCCTCAAGACCAAGACAAGCGCCGGGAAGCTTAAGTCGGCGATCGCAGAGTTCAAACTCTGGATCAAGGCCAATCGCAACCGGTACCGGCTCAAGGAATTGTGGAAAATGGCGGCTGAAAAGCTGAACGGGCACTATGCCTACTATGGGACAACGGTCAACAACAAGCTGGGGTTCTACTACTTCACCTGCGTCAAGCTACTGCACAAGTGGCTCAACCGGAGGAGTCAGAAGCAATCCTTCAGCTGGCCGGCGTTTCAGGAAAGGCTCAAACGGTTCCCGCTTCCCAAACCGTGGAGTTGCAAACTTGTTAAACTCAACCAGCTGGTGTTTGACTTCGCCATCTGAGACTTTTAACCGTTTTCAAAGAGCCGTATGCCTTAATAGGGCACGTACGGTTCGACAAGGAGCGTCGGCTTAATAACCGGCGTTTACTTCATGGATACCACCCAAATCAAAATTATTGCCGAACCGCAGACACTGCCGGAGAACTGCCGGTTCACGCTTGAAAACCC
>JACQOY010000005.1 GCA_016207765.1 Deltaproteobacteria bacterium
CCTTTGGCCAAGCCCTCGAGCCGCTTTTCCCAGTCGCCGTCCAAATCGCGTGAAAGGACCGGATGAATCAGATTTTTCACCCACCTTCCCCGATGGCGGAGCCAAGCCCGGACCAAGGGGGTTACAACCAGGGGGCGAATCCACGGCGGGATATTCGGGTACCGCCTCATCGAGGCAAAATATTTTTCCTTTTGGAAGGCAAAGGCCTTTCCCTGGGATAAACCGAGTTCAAGAGGCAAGCCGATGACTTCGAGAAGCATGGGTAAAATCTATATCTGGCAGAGAAAATAGCCAACCCTAAAAGGGTCTCCCCTTGGGACAAAAAACCCCTCTCCGCCTGAGGCGGAAGAGGGGTTCTTCGATAAACCGTTTATCCCGACGACGATTAAATATCGTAGTAGAGATGGAACTCGTACGGCACCGGACGGAGACGGACCGGGTTGACCTCGGTGTCCATCTTGTAGGCAATCCAGTTTTCGATCAAGTCCTGGGTGAACACGTTCCCCTTGAGGAGGAATTCGTGGTCGCGATCGAGAGCATTCAGCGCCTCTTCGAGACTGCCGGGGGCGGAAGGGACTTTTTTGAGTTCCTCCGGCGTGAGGCCGTAGATGTTCTTGTCGAGCGGCTGACCCGGATCCATCTTTTTCTCAATCCCGTCAAGCCCCGCAAGCAACATCGCCGCAAAGGCGATGTACGGGTTGCACGAAGGATCCGGTGTCCGGAATTCCAGACGCTTCGCCTTCGGGCTGGATGAATACATCGGGATGCGGACCGAGGCCGACCGGTTGCGCGACGAGTAGGCCAGGTTGATCGGCGCTTCGAAACCCGGGACCAGACGGCGATACGAATTGGTGGTGGGGTTTGAGAAGGCGCAGATGGCCGGAGCATGCTTCAAGATGCCGCCGATGTACCAGAGGCCGAGCTGTGAAAAACCGGCATACTTGTCCCCCGCAAAGAGCGGTTTGCCGTCTTTCCAGATCGACTGGTGGGTGTGCATCCCCGAACCATTGTCGCCGAAAATCGGCTTTGGCATGAAAGTCACCGTTTTGTTGTGTCTGCGGGCGACGTTTTTCACGATATATTTGTACCACATCATCTTGTCGGCCATGCTGACCAGCGAATCGAACCGCACATCGATTTCGGCCTGGCCCGCCGTGGCCACTTCGTGATGATGCTTTTCCACTTCAACCCCCACCTTTTCCATCTCCAAAATCATTTCGGAGCGGATGTCCTGAAAGGTGTCGGTCGGGGAGACCGGAAAATAACCTTCCTTGGCGCGGATTTTGTAGCCCAGGTTGGGTTCTTCCTGTTTGCCGCTGTTCCAGAGCCCTTCGCGCGAGTCGATATGGTAGTAACCTTCGCGGACGTTCTGGTCGAAACGAACGTCGTCAAAAATGAAAAACTCCGCTTCGGGACCGAAGTAGGCCACATCTCCGATACCGGTGGACTTGAGATACGCTTCGGCCTTTCCGGCAATGCCGCGCGGATCGCGGCTGTAGGGTTCACGGGTGATCGGATCAATGATATTCCCGGCCAAGGACAGGGTTTTTTCGGCGCAGAACGGATCGATGCGGGCAGTTGACGGGTCGGGAACCAGCAACATGTCCGATTCGTTGATCGCCTTCCATCCGCGGATGGACGATCCGTCAAAACCGTTGCCTTCGGAGAACAGATCTTCGGTCAGTTCGGAAAGAGGCAGTGAATAGTGTTGCCAGGTTCCGATCAGATCGACAAATTTCAAATCGATTATTTTTACTTTCAGGTCTTTCGCCAATGCGATGACTTCTTTGGCTGTTTTCATGGATACTCCTTATTTCTGTTATATTAAACGATGGTTGTTAATAATCAGACCGGCGCGCCCATAAGGACGCGCCGGTCGTCAATACCGTAAAAACAATTCGCTTGTCCAGCGGTTAAATCGCCGCCTCGCCTGCCTCGCCGGTACGGATACGCACCACCCCCTCAACCGACAGGACGAAAATTTTCCCGTCGCCGATGGAGCCGGTATGGGCCGCTTTCTGGATTGTTTCGATGACCTTTTTCACCTCATCATCCTTCACAATCACTTCCAGTTTGATCTTTGGAAGGAAATCGACGACATATTCGGCGCCCCGGTAGAGCTCCGTGTGGCCTTTCTGACGACCAAACCCTTTTACTTCGGTAACGGTCATTCCTTTGATGCCAAGGCCGGTCAGCGACTCTTTCACTTCATCCAACTTGAACGGCTTGATGATTGCTTCAATTTTTTTCATAAATAATCCCCTTTCCATTAAATGTGTGATGCCGGCTGAAATTCCGGATAGGCTGAATTGCCATGTTCACCCCAATCGAGTCCTTCCTGTTCCTCTTCGGCTTTGACCCGAATTTTAAGAACCAGCTTGATAATGCCCCAAGCCGCAAGCGATCCGATAAAGGTGAAAGCCCCGACCGCCAAAACGCCGGTCAATTGGGCGCCAAAAAGGGTCCAGCCGCCGCCAAAAAAGAGGCCGTTTCCGGTCGCCGTGGCGACGATTTTATCCTGCGCAAAAAGTCCAACCGAGAGGGTTCCCCAGATCCCGTTTACCAGATGGACCGAAAGGGCCCCGACCGGATCGTCGATTTTAATCTTGTCGAAAAAGAGAACCGCCAGAACCACGATGATGCCGGCGATCGCACCGATCCAGAGCGAACTCGACACGCTGACAAAGGCGCAGGGAGCGGTGATGGCCACAAGACCTGCCAACGCGCCGTTTAGAATCATCGTGAGATCGGGCTTTTTGAGGACCAGCCACGACGTGGCACATGCGGTGAGAATCGCCATCGCGCAGGCCATGTTGGTGGTCAAGGCGATATGAGCGATGTCAACCGGCGCCGCGCCCATGGTGCTCCCCGGATTAAACCCGAACCATCCCAACCAGAGGATGAGAGCGCCGAGGGTGGCCATGCCGAGGTTGTGACCCGGAATCGGATGCACCTTGCCGTCTTTGAACTTCCCGATGCGGGGTCCGAGGACGAGAATCCCGGCCAAACCAGCCCAGCCGCCGACCGAATGAACGACGGTGGATCCGGCAAAATCCCACATCCCCTTTGTCGCCAGCCAGCCGGCTCCCCATATCCAGTGTCCCGTCACGGGATACATGAAGGCCACCAGAATAAAAGAGAAGACGATAAATGAAATGAACTTGATTCGTTCAGCCACACAGCCTGAAACAATGGTTGCCGCCGTTCCGGCAAAAACAAGCTGAAAGAAAAATTTCGCGTAGAGTGGAATTCCGGTCCAGGCAATGGAGGAATAGGCCCCTTGGTAGGCATCCCCGGTGGCCGGAGAATTGTCCGCGCCGCCAAGAAGCCAGAGCCCTTCGCCCCCCGCAAAACCGGTTCCGTTCCCGAACATGATCCCCCAGCCGATGACATAGAAAGCAAGGCTGGAAACGGCAAAAACGATGAAGTTTTTCGCCAGGATGTTCACCGCATTCTTGCTCCGGCAAAGCCCGGCTTCATCCATCGCAAATCCGGCGTTCATCCAGAACACCAGAAAGGCGGTAAGTAGCGTCCAGACGGTATCCAGCGCAATTTTCAAATCCCCAACCTCCTGCGACCAGCTTAACCCTGGCGACATGAGAATGAGAAAAGTCAAAAACAAGAATAGTTTTCGTCGCATAGAATTCTCTCCTTTTTCAGTTGATAAAAAACAAACAAAAACACCACCCCTTTGTTCAAGGGATCTCCTCCCTCCGAAGGAGGGGAAGAAGAGCAAGTTTCATGCCAACGGACAGAGAGGGTTAACTATCTGATTTAATATCAGATTTTATTTTGGATCGTGATGCCGGAAAGGTTAAGAATTAGGCAGATGATGAAAAGTAAGGCAGAGAAAATCCCCCCACCCCTCCTTCCCCGACAGGGGCCCCTTTTGGGGTGAAAAAGGGGGGGGAATTTTTCAGATCGCGCTCTCGCCGGTTTCGCCGGTGCGGATCCGGAGAACAGCCTCGACTTGCGTGACGAAAATTTTCCCGTCGCCGATGGAACCGGTGTGGGCCGCTTTTTGGATCGTCTCGATCACTTTTTTAACCTCGTCGTCTTTGACGATCAGTTCCAGTTTGATCTTTGGAAGGAAATCGACGACATATTCGGCGCCGCGGTAGAGCTCGGTATGCCCTTTTTGTCGGCCGAACCCCTTTACCTCGGTTACGGTCATCCCCTTAAGACCGAGACCCGTCAGGGATTCCTTCACTTCATCCAGTTTGAACGGCTTGATGATCGCTTCGACTTTTTTCATTTGAGTCCCCTTTCTATTAACTATCCATCATTCACCATCCACTATCCACCCTAAAAAGTATACCCCGCTTCGCCATGCTCCGGCAAATCAAGCCCTTCGCGCTCGACACCGGTCTCGGCCCTCAGGCCGATCGTAAATTTGACAAGACAGGCAATCACGGCCGTTGCGACAATCGAAAGGGTCATGATCAACCCGATGGCCTTGAGCTGTTCCAGCCAGAGGGTTTTGCCGACGACATCCTTGAGGTTGGCCAGAAGGCCGGCATTCGCGCCGGGTGTGGCCATAATGCCAGCCAGGAAGGCCCCCAATGTCCCGCCGACGGCGTGAACGCCGAAGGTGTCCAGCGCGTCATCGTAACCCAGCCACGCCTTGAGCTTGAAACAGGCAAAGAAAGAGACAATCGCCGCCACCAGCCCCACAATAACCGCGGAGGAGGTATCGATAAAACCGCAGGCCGGCGTGACCATCGCCAGACCCGCAATGGCCCCGGAACAAAAGCCCAATATACTCGGTTTTCTCTTGAGGGCATACTCCATAACCGCCCAGGTAAATGAGGCCACGGCGGCCGCCAGCGTTGTTGTCGTAAAGGCGTTGGCCGCCACACCATCGGAGGCCAAGGCGCTCCCGGCATTAAACCCATACCATCCGACCCAGAGCATGCCGGTGCCGACCATACAAAGGACCATGTTGTGCGGCGCCATCAGTTCCTTGCCGAATCCGATTCTTTTTCCAAGGATAAGACAGAGTATCAGCGCCGACCAGCCGGATGTCATGTGAACCACGATCCCGCCGGCAAAATCGATCGCCTTGACGCGGGATGCGGCATTCCACATCCCGTTCATTATCCCGTCAATTCCCCAAATCATGTGGGCCACCGGGAAATAGACGGCAAACATCCACAAAGTAACGAAGGCGATGACGGCCGTGAACTTCATCCGTTCGGCTATCGCGCCGATAATCAGGGCGGGAGTGATGATGGCAAACATCATTTGGTACATTGAAAAGACATTGTGCGAAACCCAGTAGGAATAATCGGTGTTCGGGTTGGAGCCGACCCCTTTCAAAAAGGCAAAACTCAAATCACCGAAGACCGGACCACCTCTGGAAAAAACAAGGGAATATCCAACCGCCCACCAGAGAATGGTGACCAACCCGGCGATGCCAAGACACTGGGCCAAAACCGAGAGGACGTTTTTGGTTCGGACAAGGCCGCCGTAGAAGAGGGCCAGACCGGGAAGGGTCATGAAAAGCACCAGCGCCGCAGACACCATCATCCAGGCGTTATGCCCGGGGCCACTCCCTCCCACATTCGACTTGACCGTTGAGTCCGCTGAATCCGAGCCGCGTCCGACATTATTTATATAGGCTTCGAGATCGGATACCCGTTGTTCCATAGATGGTTCGGCGTTGGCCACCCCCCCCTCTTGAGCCCGGCCTGCAACCGGAAACGACAGGCAAAGAAACAACAGGAAACAAGAAAATCTTCGTATCATCATAAACTATCCTTTTTTGGGCAAATTTAACTTTTTGTTTCTCAAGGCATGTTTTGGTAGGTATTAGCAGGAAAAGAAAATTATAACATGATCTGCATCATTATCGACGGTTATAACCTGATTCGACGATCGCGGACGCTTAGCGCTGTGGAGGCCCTCGATTTTGAGCGCGGCCGTCTGGCGTTGATCCAAAGGCTTGCGAATTACAAGAAGCTGAAAAATCATGCCATCACGGTCGTCTTCGACGCCGCCCGGACGGACAATCTTTCGGTCGAAGAGGACCGGATTTCAGGAATCCGAATCCTCTACAGTGAAATGGGGCAAACCGCTGACGCGGTGATCATCGACCTGGCCCGCAAATTGAAAGATCAGGCAATCGTCGTCAGTTCCGACAATGAAATCCTTCGTGCCGCCCAGAGCGCCGGGTGCGCCATCCTTCAGGCGGAGGAATTCGAGCGGAAATTGAATGCCGTAGGGGCGTACAGCGGTACGCCCCTACAAGAAACGAATCGGGACAGACCGGACGAAAACCGCCCTCTCAACAAGCGATGGATTACCCAGAAAAAAGGCCCCTCCAAAAGACTTCCGAAGGCAAAAAGAAGAGCAATGGCGCGGTTGAAAGATTTATAGATATTAATAATCAACCGGAACGGTAATAACACGCAACACTTTTCTGAGCTTGCCGATAACTATTTTGGTTAATCCTTGGGTGGTTAGTTTAGTCATATAGATTTTTTAAAAAATTATTGCCCAGTTAAACGGAGTCATGCGTGAAATCGTTCTCGACCATCACACTCGTGCTTTTTTCGCTCGCTTTTGTCTCCTGCGGTTCGGAGGGAATCGAGGAGGCTTCGGGTTCTTACTCGGATGAGGGGCCCACCGATTCAGGGGAATCAAGCAATACCAGTAATCTTGCCGGATCGCCGTTTGCGGAGACGGAATCGGGTGAGGCTTTTGAATGGGGCAAATTTATCCGCGCCCCCTACCAGACAACTGAGATAACCTCCCTCCCCATTCCCATCTTTCTTGCCTGGTTTTCCGACAACGAAAAAGAAGAGGTTCTCGAAGGAATTGCCATCGCCAACGAGGCGGTCGGCTTTGAGGTCTTCGAGGCGGTGGACACATGGACCGCTTCTGCCCGCGCCATTTACAGGGTGGATGACATCGATTTCGACGAGGATGAAGTCTCCGGCGTCACCAATTTCGACAGTGTGGTCGGCTACACCTACAACCGAAATGTCTATGTCGATGATAAATACGACGCCGGGCGGGTGGTTACCGATTTTGCCATGGAGATCCGCGCCGATTACGTGAACCAGTGGGTGGTGGCGCATGAATTGGGGCACGCGATCGGCATTCAGGCCCATGCGCTCATCGACTACGAGGACGACGCGTTGGTTCCGCTGGAAGAAAATTCACTGATGGGATCGGTGATCACCTTCGACCCCGCCATGGACGATTATAATTATATGATGCGTCAGCAGGGGGAAATTCTCCTGGAATACATGGACGAAAATTCTTGATATTCAGGATTACCTATTTCCCCTCCTCCGGAATCCGCATCCCGTAAAACGACCGGGCCACGAAAATCAGCGCGATGGAAAAGAAGGTTACCGCAATCCCCAGCTTGGTCTGCGCCGATTGCATGGTCACGGCGATCTCGACGGCCAGCAATCCGAACAGCGTCGTGAATTTGATCACCGGATTCAAGGCAACAGACGAGGTATCCTTGAACGGATCGCCGACCGTATCGCCCACGACGCTGGCGGCATGAAGGGGGGTCCCCTTCTGTTTGAGATCAACTTCCACCACCTTCTTGGCGTTGTCCCAAGCGCCGCCGGCATTGGCCATGAAGACCGCCTGATAAAGGCCGAAGAAGGCCATCGCGATCAGGTAGCCGATGAAAAAGTAGGGATTGAAAAAGGCCAGCGAGAGCGCCATGCAGAAGATGACGATGAAAATATTCACCATCCCCTTCTGGGCGTAGACAGTGCATATCTCGACCACTTTTTTCGAGTCCTCGATTGAGGCCTTGTGGCTCCCCTCGAGTTTGATGTTCTCTTTGATGAAAACAACCGCCCGATAAGCGCCGGTCACCACCGCCTGCGTCGAAGCGCCGGTAAACCAGTAGACCACCGCCCCTCCCATCAGAAGGCCGAGGATCACGGGCGCCTGAACAAGGCTTAAATTGGCAATCACGTTGCCGTAGAGTTTTTCCAAAAGAAGGATGATGCCGAACACCATGGTGGTCGCACCCACAACGGCGGTGCCGATGAGCATCGGTTTTGCGGTCGCCTTGAAGGTGTTGCCGGCGCCGTCTCCTTTTTCGAGCGAATGTTTCGCGTCCTCGAAATTCGGCGTAAAACCGAATTCCTTTTTGATCTCTTCCTTGATTCCCTTCCGCTTTTCGATCAGCGAAAGTTCATAAACCGATTGCGCGTTGTCGGTGACCGGGCCAAAGCTGTCGACGGCTATCGTCACCGGCCCCATGCCTAAAAATCCGAAGGCCACCAGGCCAAAGGCAAAAATCGGGGCGGCAAAGGCATATTCCACCGGCATGACCGCCATCAAGGCCGGATGCAGGGAGACGCGATAGGCAATAAACATCAGACCCAAAATCAAAAGTCCTTCCCAGAAGGCCGAAAAATTTCCCGCCACAAAGCCGGAAAGGATGTTGAGCGAAGCCCCCCCCTGTCGGCTGGAGGTTACCACTTCCTTTACATGCTTCGAGTGGGTGCTGGTAAAAATTTTGGTGAACTCAGGGATTAGCGCCCCTGCCGCCGTTCCACAGCTGATGATTACCGAAAGAACCCACCAGAGCGGTCCGTGATCCTTGAGCAGGGCATGACTGGCGGCAAAGGTGACACCGATTGAAATAATCGAGGTGATCCAGACCAGGTTGGTCAGCGGGTGTTCGAGATTGAAATCCTTCTTTTTCCCGAAGAGCAGGTTGCTCAACACGTTGTTGAAAAGGTACGCCACCAGTGAGGTGAGGATCATTAATATACGCATGGCAAATATCCAGATGATGAGCTGGGCGCACATTTCGGGGCTGGCCACCAGGGCAACGGCCAGAAATGCAATCAGCGCCACACCGGTCACCCCGTAGGTTTCGAACCCATCGGCGGTCGGGCCGACACTGTCTCCCGCGTTGTCGCCGGTGCAGTCGGCAATGACACCGGGGTTTTTCGGATCGTCCTCCGGCAGATTGAAAACAATCTTCATGAGATCGGAGCCGATGTCGGCGATTTTGGTGAAAATACCGCCGCAGATACGAAGCACCGAGGCCCCCAGCGATTCACCGACGGCAAAACCGATAAATGAGGGACCGGCCAATTCTTTTGGGAGAAAAACCAGGATGCAGATCATGAAAAAAAGCTCAACGCTGACCAACAGCAATCCGACGCTCATCCCCGACTGGAGCGGGATGGTGAAGGTGGCCATCGGGTTTTTGTAGAGGGAGGCAAACGCCGTGCGGGAGTTGGCCTGTGTGTTGATCCGGATGCCGAACCAGGCCACGCCGTAGGAACCGAGCACGCCGAGGATGGAACAGGCCAGAATGATCACGACATTTTTGGCCGGTGCATGCTGAAGACCGGCGAAGTAGTAGGTGATGCAGGCGCCGATCAAGACCCAGAGAACCGCCAGAAATTTTCCCTGCTGAAACAGGTAGGTTTTGCAGGTCTCCCAGATCGTCTGCGAAACCTCGCGCATGGAGGAATGAACCGGAAGGTCCTTGGTCCGTTTGTATTGATAGAGACCAAACAGAAGGCCAATGACACAGATCACCAGCCCCCAATGCATGAGGGTCACCCCAAGGATGTTTTTTCCACATAGATTAAAGCTGACGGTGGTGAGCGCCTCGGGAATGTTGATGTCGGCCTCGCCCGCAAAAACCGGCAGACAAAAACCCGCAAGAATTGCAATCACGGCGCCCAACAGAAAGAAAAATCGTTTGTTTGTCATGAACTCCTCCATTCGGTTAGTAAAAGGGTCTTGAAAAAGGTGCCTTCTGGTATTAAAAATCGGCCACTTAGTCAAGAAATGTTTTGGAAAATTGGTGAGTTATGGTATTGCGTAAACCAAAGTTATGAGATTGAAATTTCCTTTTATTTTTGGGCTGTTATTTTTCACCTTTCACGGGCTTAAGCCCTGCTTGGCTCAACCCCCGACAGTTTCACTAAAAATCGCCGATTCCTTTGTAGCCCAAACCTGCGCCATTCCCGTCTGGTCGAATCTGACAGTGGTCTGGAAGGGGGTAAAAGACAGCCGCGCCGTCGCCACGGTGGGGAAACAGGAAAAAAAAGGGGAAATCATCACCGAAGTCATGGCCGATCCGGCAGTTGAAACCGCTTTTGACAATGCACTTAAAAAACTTCTTCCCGCCTGCGGGATGAAGCTTACGGAAAAGAAGGACGAGAATCTTCCCACCCTGTCAGTGGCGGTGGAAGAATTTTTCGCCGGTGAAGAAAAGAAATTCCTGACCGGAAAGGCCGAAGCCCAAAGCCGCCTTTTGATAACCGCCGAGCGCTCGGGGCAAACCACCCTGACCACCGAGATCGGCTTTCAGATCGAATCCAAAAAAGTCCGCCGGAAAAACATCAAACAGTTGGAGGCCACCCTGAATGAACTCTTCGCGGATACCTTGAAACAGGTCATCACCTCGCCCTATTTGAGGGATTTGAAATAAGGTCTCTTGTGCCGGCCCAATTTTCCATTGTCTTTTCCCCCTCCCCACGCCAAAGTGAGCGCTTACTTACCATGAAAAGGGCCCTTTTTTTTCTTTTGTTGATTGGGTTTTCTGCGCGGCCGGCGGGTACAGAAACAGGGATGACCCTCCTGGACTGTTTTCAGGCGGCCCTGAAACAAAGCGAGATGGTGGCAATATCCGACTCCGAAATCCGCGCCGCCCGGGCGCGGTATCAACAGGTCTTGGGAACGCTTCTGCCCCATTTGAGTGTCAACGCCTCGGAGCTTTTGCAGGATACGTCGGGAAACGACGGGACCGATTCAAGCGTTGGAAGCACCTTCACCCGTTTTTCCCGGCCGGAGGTGGCGGTAACGCTCACGCAGAATATTTTTCAGGGGGTCAAGGCGGTCAACGGGCTGAAACTCGCCCGTGCCGACAAGAGCCGGTTTGACTTTTTGCGCCACGATGCGGAGCGTCTTTTGTTCGCCGATGTGGCGACGGTTTTTTATTCGATCGCCCAGACAGAACGGGAAATCGCCACAACGCGGGAAATTGTCGGCGTCCTTCGCCAACGGGTCGGCGAGGTGAAAAAATGGGTCGATCTCGGCAAGGCCCGCCGGAGCGAAATGGCCGCTCAGGAGGCCGAACTGGCCCTTTTGGAAGCCGAGTTGGAGGCCAAGAAAGGGGACAAGACCATCGCCTATGAGGCGATGGCTTTTTTGACCGGCCTTGACCCCCAGCCCCCCGTCATTGTGAAAAATTATCCGACCGGAAAACTGAAATCACTTGACGACTACATCAAATTAGCCACCAGCCGGAGCGACATCGAGGCGGCCAAAAAGGGGATGGCGGCGGCCGAGGGAAATTTGGGGGTCAAAAAAGGGGATTTGTATCCACAGATCGATCTCGAAGCGAACTACTACCCCTACCGCGTCGGGTTTCAGAAAGAAATCAAGTGGGACGCGCTCTTCACGTTGAATCTCCCGATTTTCAATTGGGAGACCTACGGCGCCATTCGCGAGGCGAAATCGGAGAAGAAACAGGCGGAACTGACCGCACAGCAGACGGAAAGAAAAACGGCTTCCGAAGTAAAGCAGGCTTATGCCGACTATCAGGCGGCACAAAGGGAGCTTAAGCGTTACCGAACAGCCGCACAAAAGGCCAAAGAGAGCTACTTCCTTCAGATCGAAGACTGGCGGCTGGGGTTGATCGACAATCTGGATGTCCTTCAGACGCAACGCACCTGGCTCTCGGCCCTCCGAAGCTTTGACGCCGCCGAGATCGCCTCGCGGTTGGCGTGGACGAAACTTCAAATCAGCGCAGGGGTGATCCCGGGGGGGTTGCCCCAAGGGGGTTTGGTTCCATGACGACTTTATCCGACATTTCGATCAAGAATTCCGTCTTTGCTTGGATGCTCATGGCCGCGCTCATTCTCTTCGGATGGATCTCATTTGGAAACATGGGGTTGAGCCAAATGCCCGATGTCGATTTTCCGGTGGTGAATATCGATGTCACCTATGAGGGGGCCGCGCCGGAGATCATGGAGACCGACGTGGTGGATATCATCGAGGACGCCGTGATGACGGTGGAGGGAATCCGCTCCATTTCATCTTCCGCCACCCAGGAATCGGCCGACATCACCATCGAGTTCGAGCTTGACCGCGACATCGACGCCGCCCTTCAGGAGGTGCAGACCAAAATCGCTCAGGCCCAAAGGCGGCTTCCGGAAAATATCGATCCGCCGGTGGTTACCAAAACCAACCCGGAAGATCAGCCGATCATGTGGGTGGCCCTTTCCGCGGATCGGCCGCTCCGCGAACTGATTTTTTTCGCGCGCGACCATATCCGTGATCGCCTTCAGACTGTCTCGGGGGTGGGGGATGTCTGGCTGGGGGGTTATGTGGAACCGAACCTCCGCGTCTGGCTCGATCCGGCCAAACTGGAAAAATACGAGTTGACCGTAAAGGATGTCGTCGACGCCATCGAACGCGAACATGTGGAGGTCCCCGCAGGACGGATTGAAACCGCCGTCACCGAACTGAATCTCCGCTCGCTCGGCGAGGCGGCCACGCCGGAAGATTTTGCCGGAATCCGGATCGACCGGCGCGGGGGACGCCCGATCTATACCCCCCTCTATCTCGGGGACATCGCAAAAATCGAGCTGGGGCTTGCCGATATCCGCCGGATCAGCCGTTCCAACGGCGTTCCCGCCATCGGCCTCGGCATCCGCAAACAGCGCGGCTCCAACGCCGTGGCGGTGGCGCGCGGGGTCAAGGAACGTCTTGTCGAAATCAAAAAAACGCTTCCCGAAGGCTACGACGTCAACATCAACTTCGATAGCACCAAATTTATCGAAGACACCACCGACGAAATGTCCTTCACGCTTCTGCTTTCGGCCCTCTTGACCGCGGTGGTCTGTCTTTTTTTCCTGGCCTCGTGGGGTTCCACCTTCAACGTCCTTCTGGCCATTCCCACTTCCATTGTCGGCTCCTTTCTTTTTCTCTATTTTTTCGGCTTCACGCTCAACACCTTCACCCTTTTGGGGTTGATCCTGGCCATCGGCATTGTGGTGGATGACGCCATCATGGTTTTGGAAAACATCGTCCGGCACAAGGAGATGGGAAAAGACCCGGTTACCGCCTCCCGCGACGGCGCGCGGGAAATCACCTCGGCGGCCACCGCCACCACCCTGGCGGTCATCGCCATTTTCATACCGGTAATTTTCATGAGCGGAGTCATCGGAAAATTCTTTTTCCAGGTCGGCATCACCATGTCGGTGGCGGTCGGGCTTTCTCTCGTTGAGGCGTTGACGCTGACACCGATGCGCGCCTCGCGCTTTCTGACATCGGGCCATCGCGAGGGAAAATTTGAAAAATTGGTGGGAACCCTGTTTGGGGAACTCAACCGCGCCTATGCCCGGTGGCTTGAGTGGGGGTTAAGCCACCGCTGGACTGTAGTGACGGCGGCACTGGCCTTTTTTGTCGTTTCATTCGCCTGTCTTCCCTTCATCAAAAAGGAATTCATTCCCGCCCAGGATCAGAGTTCCTTTCTTATCCGGGTGCAGACCCCTCTCGGTTCGTCGCTGGAATATACCGACGAAAAATTCATGGAGATTGAAAAAATCCTGTCGTCCCGGCCTGAAATCAGGCGTTATTACGCGGCCATCGGCGGGTTCGGCGGCGGTGATGTGAATACCGGCATGATTTTTGTCAGCCTGAATGAGCCGGGCGAACGTCCGGTGGCCCCGCCGTTCAAAAAACGGCCATCCCAGGCCGATATGATGACATTGTTGCGCACCGAGATTGCCAAAATTCCCGATGTTCGCCCGACGGTCCAGGATTTGTCGATGCGCGGTTTTAGCGCCCAGCGCGGTTTTCCGGTGGAATTCACCATCCGCGGCCCCGACTGGCATAAACTCACCGGGTTTTCTCAGGCGCTTCTCAAAAAAATGGAGAATAATCCCCATTTCACCGATGCCGACACCGACTATCAGCACGGCCAACCCGAGATTCAAATCACCCCAATCCGCTCCGCCGCCAACGCCCGGAAGGTCTCCATCGAGGACATCGGCCAGACCATCGGCGCCGCCATGGGGGGGGTTCGTGCGGGAAAATTCACCGAGGCGGGCCACCGAAGCGACATCCGCGTCCGCCTCACGGAAGGATCTCGGCAGACAACGGATGATATCGGGAGACTGATGGTGAGAAACCAGGGGGGCGAACTGATCCGGCTGTCCGATTTGGTGGAACTCAAGGAACAAAAGACCCTAAAGGACATCACCCGCAAGGACCGCGAGCGCGCCATCGGCCTTTATGCCAATGTGGCCTCCGGCGGGTCGCAGGCCAAGGCAATCAAAGAGGCTGAGCGTCTGGCCAAAGAAATCCTTCCGGCGGAGTATCGCATTGTCTTGTCCGGAACGGCTCAGACTTTTCAGGAATCATTTTCGTCCCTGACCTTCGCGATTTATCTGGGAGTGATCGTCGCCTACATGGTGCTGGGCACGCAGTACAACAGCTTTCTCCACCCCATCACGGTCCTGCTCGCCCTCCCTTTTTCCCTTTCGGGCGCCTGGATCGCCCTGCTTGTGACGAATAAGTCGCTCAACATTTTCAGCTTCATCGGCCTGATTTTGCTGATGGGAATCGTCAAAAAGAATTCCATCATGCTGGTCGATTTCGCCAATCGCCGCCGCCGCGAAGGAATGAAACTCCGCGAGGCCCTGATGATCGCCTGCCCCCAGCGTCTCCGTCCCATATTAATGACCAGTTTTGCCACCTTGGCCGCCGCCATCCCGCCGGCATTGGCCCTGGGCCCCGGCTCGGAAACCCGCGTGCCGATGGCGACAGTGGTGATAGGGGGAGTGATTGTGTCGACCTTCCTCACACTGTTTGTGGTCCCGTGCGCGTATAGCCTGATGGCAAGGTTTGAAAGGAGGCAGACGGAGCAAACGGGAAACGGGTAAATGATGACATTCCCCATGGGGGCAACTCGTTTACTTTTTCTTTTTATGGTCTTCGGAGAGGCGGAGGTAAATCTTTACCAACTGATGGTTTGGCTGTTTTTTGGCGATTTTTTCCCAGGTCAGGCGGGCCTCTTTCTTGCGCCCCATGCTGTAGAGGGTAATGCCCAGCTGGATATGCGCCTCGGCATAGTCCGCTTTTTCCCGCACAATGCGTTGTAACTCCTTGAGGGCCTGCTCTTTTTTTCCTTCCTCGCGCAGAGCAACAGCCAGTTTCGCGCGGATGTCGTGAAAATTGGGGCAGAGATCGAGCGCCTTGCCGAACTCCAACGCCGCCCGCGCCGGCAGGCCCAGGCCACGGTAGATTTCCCCCACTTCGGCATGCTTGTTCGCCAGCTTTCCCTTGATGAACGGATCGATGTCATTGCCTGATTTGTGCGCCTCTTTTTTGGAGCGGTCGAGGAGTTTTTTGGAAAGCTTGTACTCCCCCATGTCGTTGTAGAGGACGCTCAAATTGAGCATCGCTTCGGTGTAACGGGGGTTTAGTTTAAGCGCTTTTTCGAAGGAGGAAATGGCGTCTTCAAACCGGCCGGTCTGGTGGTAAATGACCCCAAGCATGTTGTAGACATCGGCGAATTCATGCTTTGAGCCGACAATGCGGAGGAGAATTCCTTCGGCGCGGCGATAAGCCTGGTTCTTGAAGAACTCTTTGCCCTGTTCAAACCAATAACGAATGTCCGGTTCCATATACTTGGGGCCCTTTTATACTCCCTTTATCTTCCCTTTTGCCTTCTTCAGCCACGGGCTTTCTGGATACCTCTGCTCAAAAGCCGAAACCACCTGCCGGGCCTTGTCCATTTCGTTGGTTTTAACACAGGACAGGGTCAGGTAGTAAAAACTTTTTTCGTCGAGCCCCGATTTGGGATATTCGTCGATGATGGTGACAAATCGCGGGATCGACGCCTTGTATTCGCCGTATTTGTAGTAAAAGCGGGCGACGTAAAAATGCCGTCGGGCCTGTTTGGATCGGGCCTCGGCATATTTTTGCTCCGCAAGCTTGGCGTAGGGGGAGCCGGGAAAATATTTCGGCACAATGGCGAAACTTTGAACGGCCGACTGGAGATATTGCTGATCCCGGTCGATGGCTTTGGGAGTGTCCTCCAGATAGGCCAAGCCGGTTTTGTAATAGGCATAATCGGCCTTTGGGTGCGACGGGTAGCGTTCGAGAAACTGTTTGTATGTTTCAGCGGCCAGCAGATACTCCTTTTGGCGGAAATAGCTGTCGCCGATGAGCAGATCGGCGTCGGCCGCCCGGCTGTCGGCGCGGTGGCGGCTCTTGTAGATTTCAAGGCACTCAACCGCCTCTTCATACTTCTTTTTTGCCGAAAGCTTTAGGCAATAGTTGAGTTCGGCGTCGGCATCGGCGGTCGGGGGCCTTAAAGAGCCCCCGCCGCAGGCTGGACAGACAAGGGCCAGTCCCGCGAGAATAAAAAGAAGGCTGAAAGAGTAGGGAATTGATCTCATTTGCTGTCGGGATGACTGGATTTGAACCAGCGACCTTTCGGTCCCGAACCGAACGCTCTAGCCAGGCTGAGCTACATCCCGTAAAAAAACCGACAGAAGCCCGGCTGGTGGATTATCCCATCTCTTCGGCTTCCGTCAATCGTTTAAAAAAACCACATTACATCCTCCCGCTTGACATTTTTGGCGCGAAAACTAAAATTCTGCCAGCATGATTTCCGTCGACAACGTCACGAAATTCTTCGGGCAGGTCTTGGCCTTAAACGGCGTTTCGTTTGAAATGCAAAAGGGGGAGGTGGTCGGTTTTTTGGGCCCCAACGGCGCGGGCAAAACCACCACCATGAGAATCCTCACCGGCTACCTCCCGGCCACCTCGGGAACCTGCCAGGTCGCCGATTTCGATATAGCGAGGCAAAGCCTTGAGGCCCGACGGAAGATCGGCTACCTGCCGGAATCGGCCGCCCTCTACGGCGACATGGAGCCGATTGAATATCTCTCCTACCTTGGGGCCCTGCGGCACATCGAGAAATCGGTTATCACCCGACGCATCAAGGAGGTGGTCAAAACCTGCGGCCTTGACAAGGCTTTGGGGCGAAAAATCGCCACCCTCTCCAAAGGGTACCGCCAAAGGGTGGGGTTGGCCCAAGCCCTTCTGCACGACCCCGAAATCCTCATTCTGGATGAACCGACGGTGGGCCTGGACCCGAATCAGATCGCGGAAATCCGGCAATTGATCCAGGAAATCGGCAAACAAAAAACCGTTCTTCTTTCCACCCACATCCTGCCGGAGGTGGAGCAGACCTGCAAACGGGTCATCATCATTTCCGAAGGGAAGATCGTCGGGCAGGGAAGCCCGCAGGAGTTGATTCATCAAACGCGCGGGGCCTCGGTTTATCATGTAAAAATCCGCGCCGACCGGGCCGAGATTGAAAAGGAGGTCCGATCGTTTCCCCATTTTCGATCGGTCGACTTCGGTGCTTCACAAAACGGGGTTGCCCATGTCCGGTTGAGCTTTGAGTCGAAAAACGATTTGAGCGAAGAGATCTTCAAACTGGTTGTCGCCAAAAAATGGGGCCTGACCGAACTGCGCCGCGAAGAGGTAACGCTGGAAGAGGTGTTTAAAAAATTAACGCAGTAGGGGCGCACGGCTGTGCGCCCTTACACGGAAACGATGAACCCGATTCTCACCATCGCCAAAAAAGAGTTCAAAGACACCTTCTTCTCCCCCATCGCCTATGTCTTTATCTCCGTTTTTCTGTTTTTGAGCTTTTGGATGTTCTTTTCAAACTTTTTCATCGAAGGAGAGGCAACCCTCCGTTCCTTCTTCTCGTGGGTGCCGGTGTTGTTCATTGTCTTTTTGCCGTCGGTCACCATGGGGCGGTGGTCGGAGGAGAAAAAGTCGGGAACCATCGAGACTCTTCTGACCCTGCCGTTAAAAGAGTCGCAAGTTGTGTTGGGGAAATTTTTGGCTGTTTTTTTCTTCGCCGTAACGGCCATTCTGTTGACCGGACCTTTGGCCCTGACAACGGCCCTTTTGGGCAACCTCGACTGGGGTCCGGTAATCGGCGGCTATGCGGGGCTGATTCTTCTCGCGTCGGGATATCTGGCCATCGGCCTTTTTGTTTCGTCGCTGACGGAAAATCAGATCGTGGCGTTCATCCTGACCGTTGTCGCCCTGTTTCTTTTGTATTTTCTGGGGGCCGAAATTGTTCTCGTCTATGTTCCCGATTTTCTGGGGCCCCTTTTCGCCATGGCCAGCTTTCACAGACATTTTGAAAGCATCGCCAGAGGGGTGATCGACACGCGCGATCTGCTCTATTACCTGAGCATGACCGGTTTCTTCGTCCTGCTCAACGTGACGAGCCTGCAAAGCCGAAAATGGGAGTGATGATGGAAGGAAAAAACAAAAAACAGACTCGAAAACAGGCATGGCTGATGGTCTTGCTCGTTGCGGCGGCGCTTTTTTTGGCCAATGTCCTTTTTCAGCGGATTTTTTTGCGGGCGGATCTGACCGAGGAAAATGAATATACCCTCTCCGATGGCACCAAGAATATCCTTAAAGGGCTCAAAGATCCCATAACCCTCAAGGTCTACTTCAGCGAAAATCTCCCCCCGGCAGTAAAGCCCATGGAGCAGGGTGTTTTCGATCTCCTGGACGAGTACCGTATTTATTCCGGTTCAAAAATAAACATCGTCCGCGTTGTTCCGGAAGAATCGCCGCAAAGCGAACAGGAGGCGCAACTGCTGGGCATTCCCCCTCTTCAACTCAACGTCATCCGGCAGGACAAGCAGGAGTTGATCAAGGTCTATCTAGGGCTGGCCCTTTTCTACCTCGACAAAAAAGAGGTGATTCCCGTTACCATCAAGGTGGACCAGTTGGAATACGATCTGACCGCCGCCATCCTTAAACTGACAATCCCCCATGCCCCCCGTCTGGGGTTTATGGCGCCGCAAGCAGATGCGGGGGAAGAGAATCCCTACAACCTTCTGGAACAGGTGTTAAAAAGGCAGTTCGATCTGGTGAAACTCGATCCTTCCCCCGACACCCGGGTGCAACAAACATTCGACGCCTTTTTGATGGTCGATCCACGGGAGGCGGGAACGGAAATAAAAAAGGAACTCGACTCCCTCTTTGACAAGGGAATTCCGGTTGTGCTTCTGGCCTCCCGGGTCGATGTGGGCAACAATTTGGAGGCATCGACATATCAAACCGGTCTTGAAGACTGGTTCAAGGAAAAAGGGATCGAACTCGACCCGCGGTTGATTATCGATCCCAAAAACCATGCCAACGCCACCTTTACCTCCCAGTGGGTGCAATACAATGTCCCCTATCCCTTTTTCGTTCAGGTACCCCGCGATGGGTTGAACCAGGAGAGCGCGGCGACCGCCAAGCTTGAAAATATCATGTTTCCCTGGACCAACACCCTAAAGATCTTTGCCGAAGAGCATGTCGATTGGAAGTATGCAGTATTGGCAAAGAGTTCCAGCGCCTCTCTTTTTCAGGAAGGGCCGCCCGATGTAAATCCCCAGGCAATTGAAAATTTTCAACAGGGGGAAGGAGGGGCGGAAGTCATCTCCGTGCAGGTCAACGCCCCGTCGGTGGATCAGGGGGGAACGGAGCGGCGTCTGGTGGTTGTCGCCAACACGCAGTTTGTCAAGGACCATGTCATCAAGGATTACCAGGGCAATCTTGTTTTTGTTCAGAACCTCCTCGACTGGCTCACTTTGGGGGACCAGTTGATCGGCATCCGCTCGCGGGGAAAAACGGCCCGGCCTATTGAGCCCCCTTCCCCCGCAGTGGTTTCGGCGATCAAGTTCGGGCATATGGTGGGCATCCCGCTGGCGGTGATTGGTTTTGGAATTCTGTCGGTCATTTTGAGGAAGAAAAAAAGGGAGAGAATCGCCGTCTATTTCCGCGTATGACCAAAAAAATCCTTATCCTTCTTTCCTTGGTCGTCATCCTCGGGCTTGTTGTCATTCTCGCCCAAAAACCGTTCCATCACCGGTTCGATACGGGGGAAGGCTCCCCTTTCTACCCCGACCTTAAAGAGGAAGAAATCGCGGCGCTTGAAATCGAATATCTCGTCAACGGAACGCGGTTCGAAAAAGATCCGGAGGGAAAATGGCTGGTGATGGTGAAGGAAACGGAGCTTGAGAAACAGATCGAGGCGGAGGATAAAAAACAGGCGAAAAAAACCGAAGAAAAAGTTGAACATAAAAAAATCCCCGCTGACGGAGACAAGGTGCAAGAGATCATCGACACCCTTGTCGAGCTGAAAAAGGGACCGCCGGTGACCGACAACCCGGAAAAACAGGGGCTTCTTGAACTGACCGATGCCGCGTTGAATGTCGCGGCCTTTGATATGCAAGGAAAAGAGCTGGCCAAACTCTACGTGGGAAAACAGGGACCCGACATTTTTTCAACTTTTGTCCGCAACAAGGGGGACAACACCATTTATCTGGTGGACAAACACCTTTCGGGGATTTTCAGCCGGCCTATTGAGGAATGGGCGAAAAAAGAAGAAAAGAAAGAAAACGAAGCGGCGGGGACTCCGCCCGAGACGAACGCCCCTCCCAAGTAGTCAAAAGTTATTCCGTCAAGTCAACCATTCTCCTATCCCCTATTAAAAAGCATTTATTATATTGTACGTGTTAAATTAAATAAAATAACCTTGTAAAATATACAAATTGTACTAAAATAAGGTTGTATTATAAGCCTAGCATCTGGCTTTGCCAGTGCAAGGCGCGGGGCTTGGGGCCATTTGAGGCCCGAAATACATCGATGCGAGTAGCATCAACCGGGCCGAAAGGGCCCCAAGTCTAATGTTTAGATTTGCCCAAAACGACCTTATTCGCTGGAAAGACAAGCCCGATCGCAAGCCACTCATTGTCCGAGGGGCAAGGCAGGTCGGCAAATCTTTTTTGATTTCTGAATTCGGCAAATCCCATTTTGACGACGTGGTCGAAATCAATTTTGAACGTCTGCCCGAACATGCGGAATTTTTCAAAGAACGCTCACCGCAAAAAATCATTCAGCTCATTGAGGCGGCAACGGACACGACAATCACGCCGGGAAAAACGCTCCTTTTTTTGGATGAGGCGCAGGCAGTGCCTCAATTGTTCCCCACGCTCAGGTATTTTTATGAAGAGATGCCGGGGTTGCACATCATCGCGGCCGGGTCGCTGTTGGAATTTATTTTAAGCGATCATGATTTTTCAATGCCTGTGGGACGCGTGGAGTTTCTTCACCTCTTTCCCATGACGTTCGAGGAATTTGTTCTGGCAAAATTTGACCGGAAAAAACTGGATTATCTGCATGGCATTTCCCTGTCGGACACCATTCCCGAAGCCCTGCATCGGCAGATGCTGGAAGCCCTTCGCGAGTACGTCCTTGTGGGCGGCATGCCGATAGCTGTCAAGACCTGGATTGAGCAACACTCACTGGCCGCCTGCGAAGAAGCCAAACATAATCTTCTCTCCACCGTTCAAAGTGATTTTGCCAAATACCGCAGGCGCGTGCCTTACGAGCGCCTGGTCGCCTGCCTGAGGCGGCTACCGGCGCTGATCGGCAGGAAGGTAAAATACGTCAACATTGACGAGCACGACACGGCAAAGAATTTAAGCGCCGCCCTTGATCTTTTGGAGATGGCGCAAATTATACACCGTGTCTTTCACACGGCGGCGGGTGGCCTGCCGCTGGGGGCCGAGCGAAACCACAAAATATTCAAACCGCTTTTTCTCGATGTCGGCCTGGTGAGCACGCTCAACGGACTCAACCTCACACAGCTTCAGGACGATTTGACTCTGGTCAATCAGGGCAGGATCAGCGAACAATTCGTGGGCCAGGAATTACTTGCCGGTTTCGCCCCCTATCAAAAACCCGAAGTTTATTATTGGCAACGCGACAAAAAAAACGCCGCAGCCGAAGTGGATTACGTGATGAATCTGGAAAATCGCATTATTCCCATCGAGGTCAAGTCCGGCAAGACCGGTCGGCTGAGATCTCTGGGGTTGTTCTGCAAGGAAAAAAATATTTCCCTGGCCTTGCGATTTAATAGCGACAAACCCAGCCTCGTTCGTGGTGAGTACACACTGGCGAGTCTGCCGCTGTATTTGACGGGTCAATGGCGGCGGCTATTGGCAAGCATTTAAATCGGGGGCTTTGCCGCTGGCGCCCGGAACAGCACCCCCGGTGCCCCAAGTGTCGGAGTCTCTGACTCCGACCCCGTGCCCCCCGTTCGCTCGGACGGAATCAATCCGATCCTCGCTCACCTAAGCACTTTTTGCCGACTAAGCAACCGATTTGAAATACTCCTTCGACTTCTGTGGATCGGGCTTCATGGTTTTGCCCCCTTTGTGCCAATTGGCGGGGCAGACCTCGCCGGTTTTTTTCACCGTCTGAATCGCCTCGAGAACCCTCAACACTTCATCGACATTCCGGCCGATACCCAAGTCGTGCACCACTTCGTAGGCAACATTTCCCTCCGGATCAATAATGAAGAGACCTCTCAAGGCAATACCCGCGTCCAGAAGAACGCCATAATCGGCGGCGATTTTCTTCGAGAGATCGGCCAGAAGAGGATACTCGATCTTTCCAAGCCCCCCTTCCTTGCGGGATGTGTTGATCCAGGCCAGATGGGAAAATTTTGAATCGACCGAACAGCCGAGAACTTCGGCGTTCAATTTTTTGAAATCCTGGATGCGATCCGAAAAAGCGGTGATTTCCGTCGGGCAGACAAAGGTGAAATCGAGCGGGTAGAAATAAAGCACCACCCATTTTCCCTTGTAGTCCGACAGCTTGATTTGTTTGAAATCGCCCCCGATAACCGCGTCGGTCGCAAATTCCGGGGCTTTCTTTTGAACCAGACTCATAATTTTGTATGTTCCCTGCTGTGGCGCAACACCACGAGGTGCATGTAATTCGTACATCAAGCCCTCGTGGAATTATACAGCAAGTTCCTCCTTGGTTTTTCTACCTCCCCCAACCCCTCCTTACAAAGGAGGGGAAATTTCTCCTCCCCTTTGTACCCTAAAGGGCTACTTCGTTGAGGGGAGGCCGGGTGGGGTAGAGAATTGTGGGGCAA